>JBJEVY010000078.1:0-5372 GCA_051884775.1 Candidatus Spyradenecus sp.
CTTCAACGACAACATACATTACCAACACAAAGTGCACAAAGAAAGGCGCGCAGGGTGCACGGAAAGGTACGCAGAGCGGCACGCAGGGTTTAATCACAAAGAACGACGCGCAGGGAAGGGGTACGGGAAAGTGTGCGGAGTTAGGCGCGTAAGAGTGATGGTGTGGCCTGTGCTGCCAGGGCTTTCCGCTTTCTGCCTTGACATTGGAAAAGAGGGTGGGGCGAGAGGGGCAACTTTGAGGGGAATTCGGGATGTCTCGCTTGGGAAGTGGGAACCTAGATTTTGCACCTCGGGCGTGTGTCATCTCGGGATGGTCGAAGTCTGTTTTAGACATGCGGATTGTGGCCTATTGGAATGACGCGGTGTTTCACGCTGCCTGTTGTGTGTTCTTGTGGAGTAGCCTTGCCGGGTGGGCGGAGGCTATATGTTTGCGTTGACGAGGGTAATCGAAATGTAGGCAGCGAAGGCCGAGTGCCATAGAAGGAGGTCGCTTGCGGCGCAGAGGCGCCCGGTGAAGCGTAGGTCTAAGGTGTTGAAGGGGCCAACTGCCGTTCCTAACGCTAAGTGTGCGGAACGGTCTTCAGTCCTTGCAGGTCGGTCCCAAACAACTTGAGGCGTAGTAAACGAGGGAAGATGGAACGCATGACTGCTTGGCCTAGTCATCCAAAGGTAGCGCCTCTGAGGCGAAGAGCGCAATGTCTACTCTAAACCAACAATCGTCAGCAGCCTCAAAGTTCAGCTGGCGTTTTCAAGTGTCGCAATCTATACGCCTTCGTTGCCAAGGAATAGAGCACTTTCGCTTTTGGGGGCAATCAAGCCATGGGGTGAGGTCGTGATCGGGGCGTTTCAATTCTGATTCTTTGCGCGCGAGAAAAAGGGGCGGAGCGCACTTTTGGCTTCCCTTTTTCGTAAGAAAAGGGTATACTACACGCTTACTTTCATTGAAAGCCTTTTGGTACCGTAAGGATACAGTATGAACGAAACCGTACAAACCGCGCCCGCAGCCGCTCCCGCGGCGGTTGAGGCGACCGTGGCCACCACCGAGCAGCCCGTGCAGGGGGCCGAAGCGCAGCAGCCCCAGCAAGGGGGTCTGGGCGGGATGTTAATCCCGATGATCCTGCTCTTTGGCGTCTTCTACTTTATGATGATTCGCCCGCAGCAGCGCAAGGAAAAAGAGCGCCAGAAGATGATTTCCGAGCTGCGCGCCGGCAAGCGTGTGGTCTTCGCTGGGGGGCTCATCGGCACGATTGCCGAGGCCAAGGAGCAGACCTTTATCATCGAGCTGTGCCCGGGAACCCAGGTGGAAGTCGCCCGCGCGGCGGTCTCCTCGGTGGTTGAAGAGGCCCAGCCGGCCAAGTAAGTTGTAGGAGCATTTGCGATGTTGAACTTCAAGCAATTGGATACGCCCAGCCTGCTGAAGTGGCTGGCGCTGGCCATTCTGGCCGCCTTCTCGTGCTACGTCACCTTCCCGGCCAAGGAGAAGGTCCGTCTGGGGCTCGACCTCAAGGGCGGCACGAGCTTCACCGTGCAGATCGACCAGGCCAAGCTGGTCGAGGACCTGAAGGCTCAGGGCTACGCCCAGATCGGCAAGACCCCCGAGACCGCTACGCCCGAGGAGAGCGCCCAGATCGCCACCAAGGCCGCCGCCGAAGCTCAGTCCCTGATGACCGATGCCGACGACCTCACCCTCGAGGTCATCCGCAAGCGCGTCGATGCTATCGGCACCAACGAGCCGATTATCGCCAAGGGCGGCGATCACCGCATCTTCATCCAGATCCCCGGCGCTGATGCCGCGCAGGCTGCCGCCGCCGAGAAGTCGGTCCGCTCGGCCGCCTTCCTGGCCTTCCGCCTGGTGCACAAGGATAACGACAACCTCGCGCGCGCCGTGGTCGACTCCACCCGCACGCCCGAAGGCTTCGAGCGTAGCACCTGCAATGGCCAGGTCTGCTTCGTGCGCGCGGCGAACTACGCCGAGCTCTCCGAGCAGCCCGACTACGCTGTGCGCCTGGGCCGCTTCGCCATCCCCTCGCCCCTCTACGAGTGCGTGATGGAGGAGATTGGGCGCGACCCCGCCGGCCGTGAAGCCTTCCTGCCGATGTTCCTCTCGCGCAGTCGCGAGACCACCGTCAACGGCTCCACCGTCACCAAGGCCAAGCCCGAGCGCGACCCGCAGACCGGCGCCACCGAGGTCTCCCTCGAGCTCAATGCCGACGGCGCCAAGACCTTCGCCAAGCTCACCAGCCGCTACATCGGCCGCCGCTTCGCCATCGTGCTCGATAACATCGTCCGCTCCGCGCCGGTCATCCGCAGCGCCATCCCCAACGGCCGCTGCGTCATCTCGGGCAACTTCACCTGGAAGGACGCTTCGGAACTCTCCGGCGTGCTCAACGCCGGCGCCCTCAAGGCCCCGATCCGCATCATCGAGACGCGCTCGGTCTCCCCGAGCCTGGGCTCGGAAGCCATCTCCAAGGGCTCGATTTCCGCCGCCATCGGCGTGGTCGCCGTCTTCGCCTTTATGCTCTGCTACTACGCGCTCTGCGGTGTGGTGGCCGACATCGCCCTCCTGCTCAATGTCATCCTCTGGCCGGCGGGCATGATCATTGCCTCGGGCATTATGAGCGCCTTCGTCGTCGACGGCACGGGCAGCTCCAACCTCAACCAGCTCCCGGTGCTCACCCTCCCGGGCATCGCCGGCTTGGTCCTCTCGATCGGCATGGCCGTGGATGCCAACGTGCTCATCTTCGAGCGTATGCGCGAAGAGTTCCGCGCCGGCAAGACCGCGAAGGAAGCCGTTGCCGCGGGCTACGACCGCGCCTTCCTGGCCATCTTCGACTCGAACCTGACCACGCTGGCCACCGGCGTCATCCTCTTCATCTTCGGCTCTGGCCCCATCCGCGGTTTTGCCGTGACCCTCTGCGGCGGCATCATCATCTCGATGTTCACCGCGCTGGTCATCACCCGCCTCATCTTCAACCTCTCGGTCACCTCCGCCACCAAGCCCTTCAAGATGCTGCAGTGGATCCCCGAGACGCTGGACTTCGACTTCCTCAAGTGGGCCAAGCCCGTGACCGCCGCCTCGGCCGCCGTCATCGTCATCACCCTGGTCATCTTCTTCACCCGCGCCTTTATTAAGCCCGCGAGCGTGATGGCCGTTGACTTCACCGGCGGCGTGGCCCTCATCTACGAAGGCGTGGATAAGCAGGACGCAACCAAGGTCGTGGAGCTCGACACCGAGAAGGTCCGCCAGGTTGTCTCCAAGACCGGCGTCACCGACCAGACCGTCCAATCCACCAAGGGCGAAGACGGCAAGATCCAGACCCTCGTGAAGACCTCTACCGTCAACCTCGTCAAGGACAACGTGGAGACTGACTCGGCCAAGGTCATCGAGACCGCCCTCGACGAAGCCTTCCCGGAGCTGAAGGTCAGCCTGGTGAGCAAGGACCTCGTCGGCTCGCAGATCGGCTCGGAACTCAAGAAGGACGCCTTCTGGTCGGTGGTCATCTCGCTGATCGTCATCATCGGCTACGTGAGCTTCCGCTTCCGCTTCGGCTTCGCCCTCGGCGGCGTGGTGGCCCTGGCGCACGATGCACTCATCACCTTGGGCGTCTACACCATTTGCGGCTACCAGCTCAGCCTCACCACCGTCGCGGCCCTGCTGACCATCGTCGGCTACTCCATCAACGACACCATCGTCACCTTCGACCGCGTCCGCGAGCTCCTCAATCGCGATGCCTCCACGCCCTTCCCCGAACTCGTGCGCAAGGCCCTCAACCAGACCCTCAGCCGCTCGATCCTGACCACCGTCTCGACCCTGCTGCCTGTGGCTGCGCTCTTCTTCTTCGGTGGCGCGGCGATGCACGACTTCGCCTTCGCGC
The DNA here is from genome assembly GCA_051884775.1 of Candidatus Spyradenecus sp. Classification (GTDB taxonomy): domain Bacteria; phylum Verrucomicrobiota; class Kiritimatiellia; order RFP12; family DVOR01; genus Spyradenecus. The sequence continues at coordinate 3,876 of JBJEVY010000078.1, forward strand.
TCTTCATCGGCCTCATCGCCGGCACCTACTCCACGCTCTTCATCGCGCCTCTGGTGATGATCACCTGGTACCGCGGCAAGCGCCCGGTGGTGACCGAAGAAAAGTCCGAAACGGCCTCGGCGCTCTAAGCGCCTGGCCGCCCTCGGAGGGGTGGCAGAGTGGTCGAATGCGGCGGTCTTGAAAACCGTTGAGTCGCAAGGCTCCGGGGGTTCGAATCCCTCCCCCTCCGCCAATCACAAGGATGAATGATAAGCCCCGCGCCTGTCATTCATCCTTTTATTTTACCCCGAATAGAAAGGCCTCCACGATGGGCACCAAATGCAAATACTGCGGCAGCTCCTGCTACGGCTCGGGTTGCTACCACTCCCCCACTGGCAAACACGAACACCGCGATGACCAATCGCACTGCGAGTGGTGCGGAAGCTCCTGCTATGGTTCGGGCTGCTACCACTCGCCCACCGGCAAACACCGCCACGGCCCTGGTGCCAACAAGTGCATCTGGTGCGGCTCCACCGCCAACGGCTCGGGCTGCTACCACTCGCCCACCGGAAAACACGAGAAGTAATCCCCCCGAGCGCGACCTATATGGCAGACTACATTCTCTTCTGCTTCCTCGGTCTCTTCCTCCACCTCCTCGGCTTCATCGGGTGCTTCGTCCCCGCGCTCCCCGGGCCGCTCATTGCCTACGCCTCGCTCTGGCTGCTCACGCTCTGGGGCTACCCCATCTCCGCGAGCGCCCTCGGCCTCTGGAGCCTCGTCCTCATCATCGTCTCGATCCTCGACTACGTGCTCCCCTCGATCTGTGCCAAGCGCTTCCGCTGTTCAGGTTGGGGCGTCTTTGGCAGCTTTATCGGCACCATCGTGGGCCTCTTCTTCCTGCCCTGGGGACTCTTTCTCGGCCCCTTTCTCGGCGCGGCCCTCGGTGAACTCCTTGCCGGACGCGACCTCCGCGCAGCGTTCAAGGGCGGACTCGGCGCCCTCCTAGGCTTCTTCCTTTGCCTCCTCCTCAAACTGCTAGCCGTCGCCGCCTTCTGCTGGCAATTCTGGGCCCGCTTCCCCAACTGCCCGTAAACAACCCTGCCGCGCCCGCCTGGCTTAAACCCCCAGCCCCTCCAATGGCCGCGCCCTCCTCCCGCGCCCGCCCGAGGTTGACCCCGCGCCCGCCCGAGGTTGACCCCGCGCCCGCCCGAGGTTGACCCCGCACCTGCCCGAGGTTGCTTTTGGTGAGGGGCAGGTAGGCTTCGAGGAAGGCGGGGTGGGGCCGGGCACTCAATCTCCGCCTTACCCTCAGCCCCTCCGTCGCGGCACGCGCCCTGTCGACTGTCGACTGTCGACTGTTCACTGTCGACTGTTTACTGTCGACTTGCGAGCGCAGCTCGCCCCTCGCGCACAAAATGCTTGCACGCGAAGATAGGGTTTGCTACAATGCGCGCGTTTTTCCGAAGTGGCGCAGTGGTAGCGCAGGTGACTGTTAATCACTTGGTCGCAGGTTCGAAT
>JBJEVY010000079.1:0-5205 GCA_051884775.1 Candidatus Spyradenecus sp.
GATGCGCCGACCTCCTTCGAGAAGCTGCCCACCCCCGTCTCCGAGCGGAACACCCACTTCGTGGTCAACGCCGCCTGGAAGGTCTATCCCGATGGCTCCGTCACCGTGCAGTCGGCCATTCTGCCGCGCGGCCGCGTCATTGAGCTCGGGCGCTTGGGCTACTCGCTCACCCTCAACCCGGCCCTTGATACCGTCCGCTACGCCGCCCGCGGTCCCTTCGAGAACTATCCCGACCGCAAGGCTGGCGCCTTCCCGGGTCTCTATCAGGACACCGTGGCCAACATGGTCGTCAACTACGCTCGCCCCAACGATATGGGCAACCGCGAAGAGGCCTCCGGCGTGACCCTCCTTGGCGAAGCTGGCGGGCTGACCTTCTCGGCGCTCAATGGTGAAGCCTTCGCCTTCTCGGCGCTGCCCTACACGGCCACCGACCTCTGCCTGGCCAAGCACCCGGCCGAGCTCCCCGCGCCCGGCGAGAAGACCGTTCTCACCCTCCTGGCCACCAACCGCGGTCTCGGTGGTGCCAGTTGCGGCCCGGGTCCGCTCAACCGCGATATTCCGCGCGCTGATAAGCCCTACCGCCTGAACTTCGCCATCCGCCCGGCCACCCTCAAGCAGCCCGAAACCGCCACGGTGCGCGAGCAGGTCGTCGCCCTTGATGAGACGATGCCCCCGCCGCCGGAGACCTTCACCGCCGTGGAGTGCACCTCGCAGGAGCCCGGTAATGAAGGCGGCAAGGTTTGCGATGGCGACCTCGGCACCATCTGGCACACGCAGTACGGCGTCACGCTCGGCAAGTATCCCCACAGCGTGACCATCGACCTGCGCAAGGTTCGCACCCTCAAGGGCATCACCTGCTTCGGCCGCCAGGAGGGCACCAACGGGCGCATCAAGGACTTCCGCGTGGAGGTCTCGCCCGACCGCAAGGCGTGGACCGTGGCCGCCGAAGGCCAGCTGGCCAACACCGCCGATGGGCAGAAGGTCCTCTTCGCCACCCCGGCTGCGAATGTCCGCTACCTCCGCTTCACCGGCCTCTCCGAGCAGCACGGGCAGGAGTTCGCTTCGATGGCTGAAATCACCATCATCGAGTAAGCGGAACCCTTCTGCTCTCCCTTTAGGCGCGGCCCTGCCGCGCCTTTTTTGTCCACCCCGCCCACCTCCTTCCGCCCGATAAGCTCAAGTACCCCAATTGGCGTATCGCAAGTACCCCAATTGGGGTACTGCGTGTTCCCCAGTTGGGGAATGGTGTGTACCCCAATTGGGGTACAACGCCGCCGCGGGGCGAGCGCGATTGGGCCCCGCCCCGAAAGCCATTTTCCCCTCGCCGTCCTCCAACTTCGCCCTCGCCCGAGGAGAACTAATAAGTGGGGGACTTATTACCGATAAGTGAGGGACTTATTACCGATAAGTGGGGGACTTATTTATTGCGCTCGCCTGTGGGGCTTGTTGCCTGACGGTGGGGGTGAAACTGGAGCGGGCGCTTTAGCGCAGGAAGCCGAGGGTGTAGACCAACGGACGCAAGCGGTTGGAGAGGGCCTTGAAGGCGCTTTGGAAGGCCTCATAGCGCGCGGGGAGAAGGGTTTTGGCGAGGGGCTTGAGTTGATACCATCCGGCATCCCAACGCAACAGCTGCAACTCCGGTCGCTCGGCAGCGAAGAGGGCGCGGTGGGCGTAGCTGGCGAGCGTAATCTCCCGCGCCAGACGTAGTACCTCGCGTCCCTCGGGGCTAAAGTGCGCGGACCACTCGGCCAGGTGGGCCGCCACAAAGCGCTCGCGGTCCGTCCGCACCGCCTGCCACGTCTCCACCAACCCCGCCTGGTCCGCCGCCGCTTCCACCGCCTCGCGCTCCACCCAGAACCACTCGTTGCGAATGTCCCACAGCCTCCCCTTGTAGTCCACCTGCCCCAGAGAAGACTGTTGCCCAGAGGGATGAAAGAGCGCGAAGAGCACACTGTCGGCCTCGAAGCCCGCGTAATCCGGATGCGCTGTATTCGGCACGCAATACTCGTCCTTCGCATTCGTCCAGTCCTTGTTAATGAGTTTGCGGGCCGTAAACATTGCGCACACGCGTAAAAAGTTCTCTGGCAACACGGAGGTGCCGTGTCCCTTCTTGGAGGTCCCACTAAAGAGAATGACTCCCATCGGGTTATTGTCAACATTGTTCCCTTGCATCACGTAGTAGCCCAATGCTCCGGGAATGAGCCGTCCGGCACCGCTTTGGTCCCACCGAATGGCATTGGTTAGTTGCGGAGCATCTTCCGTCTTTTGCTTGGCCACAGGCTCCTTACACCAGTCGTTGCCAGTCTTTTCCGCGTCAACATTGTAGATGGTCTTGCACCCTGTGACAACGACTCGGCCATCTTCGACATCCAAAAGCGTGTGAGGAAAGAGGTGTACCTCAGCCTCTCCTGTTGGCATCCAGAGCGAGAAGTGGATGCCCCAAGTGGACTTCACATCTGCGAAGTGCCCCGCATTGAAAAGGACACCCTTCCTATAATAGAAGCAACGTAGGAAGAGTTGACGGAACTGTCGGTGGCTGTAGCCGCTCAGATAGACTGGGTTGCAGAAGAGTGCCAGGTGGCATTGCGTCAGATGAAAGCGCTCTTTGATTTGGCAGATGCGGTAGAGGAATTGGGCGAAGAGTTGTTGAGCAGAACTTCCTACGCCAGCTTGACGCATTTCGGTGGCCGTGGCCGAGAAGGTTGCCCCGGCACGATGGTGCCCATATCGGTGGTCCTGCGCGGTGGCGTAAGGGGGATTAATGAAGAAGAGGAGGGGCTTGTCGGCCTTGAGGTCGGCGAGGAGGGGGGCGGGGAGGGCGGCAAAGAGGTCGTCAATGGGGTCGTTGAGGAAGTCGAACTGGAACTTGGTGGCCTCGGGGTTGTAGGCTTGGCCGAGGTTGAGTTCGGCGGCTTCGTTGGTAGAGGCGTAGAGGCGCGTGAAGGCGAAGTCGCGGGTCAGATTGCCGGTGCCCCAAGCGCAATCCCAGACCACAAACCGTTCGCGCCAGTCCGGACCGAGCGCTTCGGCGATGAGGCGGTGGGCGAGGTTGACGAAGGGGGTGGGTGTGTAGAACTCGCCATTGCGGCGGCGCTTGACATCCTCCAGGAGGCGATCGTAGATGGCGGTGAAGGCGGCGCGCTCGCGCGGGGAGTACTGATTGTCGTAGTGCTCAAAGTAGCTGAGCCAGCCCTTGGGGTCGATGCGGACCTCGCGTTCGCCGTAGACAAGGATGCCGGGCTTCTTGGGGTGAAGGTAGGTATCTTCGCTATTGAGAATGGCGGCAAAGAAACAGCCGACCAGGTCATTGGGCGAAAGGGCTGGCTCGCGGATGACCTTTTGGCAAAAGTAGTCGAAGATTTGTGAGACGTTGGCCGGGGTAGCACGAATGTGCCGGAGGCGCTTGGTGGCGAGCTCGTGCATCTTGGCCACCACCTCGCCCAACTCGAAATGGCGCTCCTCCACGGGATAGACAAAGACCTCCGGCGCGCAATGTTTGGCGATGTGCTCGACCATCTTGGGCGCTGCGTGCCAGGCCGCGCTCGGTGCAAGGCTCCAATCCACCTCCCAATCGAGATAGGGATTCAGGGGGTTGGAGTGGAGGACAAAGCACTCATTCTTGTCGCCCACGAAGAGGACGGTGGGCGTCTCAATCCCCGCCGCTTCAAAGAGTTTAAGGTAGTAGACTACTTGGACGAGGACCTTCGCGCGCTGAAGGGGTTGGGCAAGGGCCTCATCGAGTTTATACTCGCACAGCAGCCGGAAGAAGAGGTCGCCCGTGTTCAGGTAGCCATCGCACTTGCAGGGGTAATCAAAGACCGTTCCGCGCGGAAAGAAGAGCAAGATGCCGTGCTCGTAGCCGCGCTGGACCGCCCGCTCATCCTTCGCTGCCGCCAGCGTCGCGAAAAACTCCGCCCGCTCCTGTCTCGTCATCTTACCCTGCCGTGCCATAAAAAGCGTACCTTCCTGTATGCGCTTTACACGAGGCCCTAGGAAAGCCCTTACCAAACGCACAAGAAAGGTACGCCGATGTGGCGCACCTTGCCCAGGCTCATTGCTTGGTAAGTGGAGTTTCCTAGGTTCCGCGTAAAGCAACTTGCCCTGCAATGATGCAGGTTCAACCCCTGCGACTTACCCGCAGGTTGGTCTCAGTATAGCACAACCCCGCCCCGTGCGCGATGGCCGCTTCATCGCTTGCCGTTTCGCGCGGGGGTTGCTTTACTGTGGGCGTTGGCGGTAACTGTTGGGGACTAACTTCATGAACGCCTCGACCAGTAGAGCCTCGAGATAACAGGGGTTTCACCTGCCTCCTAGAACGCCTACCGATGGGTGGGCGTTCACCTTTTAGGGAGGGGGGCTTTGGGGCGGCGACACGTGCAAGGTCGCCCGAACGGGCGCGCTCGGAGATGGCCGAGAGCAGGCCGGGGAGTTTTGCGGCGTTGATGGAGAGGGTTACCATTTTTTGCTTGCCTTTTTGCGCTGGGTGTGAGATAGTGTGGGTGTTCCTTGGGAGTGCTTTCCGGAGAGCGATACGCCCAAGGATTCACTTGTCCGCCGGATGGACCTGGCACTTTGGACGTAACCATTCGTCCCCACCGAGGGCTGCGATGCCCTCATTTTTTTTACGCTTTGAGGTGCCATCCCGAGACCTTTCCGGAGTCCGCGTAGACGTAGACGCTGAAGGGTTTTCCGTGATAGGAGATTGTGTAGACGCGCTGGGTGCCGCGCGGCGGATTGAGTAGGTCTTCGACGGCAGCGCCTTTGGGGTACTTGACGGTTGGCTGCGCGTCGCCGCCCTCGCCAAGGAGCCCTAAATGCCCCGCGCCTCTGTGTGTTTCTTTGTGCTCTTTTTGACATAGCTCCTCAGCTTGCGCTTCGGACTTGTGTTCTTTGTGGTTAAAAAACACAAGGTAGCCTTTGTGCTTCTCTGCGTCTCTCTGTGCTTCCTTGTGGTTTCCCCTGCGTGCCTTTGCGCCGCCCACGTCGCCTCTGGGGTTGCCCCCGTCGCCCCCGTCGACCCCGCCGCCACAGCTTCCCCAGCTGACCTCATCGCCCAAGCCATCGCCACGCGCACGCCCATCGCCTTCACCTACGCCCTCACCGAGCGCGTCGTCCACCCCCACCGCCTCGGCCGCCACCCCAAAACCGGCCGCCTCCTCCTCCGCGCCTGGGAACGCTCCAAAGCCAACGCCCCCACCGGCCAAT
>JBJEVY010000080.1:0-3310 GCA_051884775.1 Candidatus Spyradenecus sp.
ACTCCCACTGCGAGAAGACCGATGAGGTAATAAAGAAGCACAAGAGCAGGAAGACGATGTCCATCATCGCCGTCATCTGAAATTGCGGCAACGCGCCGCCGCGCTTGCGAAAGTTCATACCTTAATCCTGCGCGTGCTTGCTGCCCAACACCGCCACCAACTCCGCGCACGCCCCCTCGAGCGCCGAGATGATGCGCCCGGCCCGGCGGCGGAAGTAGGCATAGAAGGCCATCGCCGGAATCGCCACCAAGAGACCAAAAATCGTCGTCACAATCGCTTTGGAGACGCCCGCGGCCAGCAACGTCGGCTTCGCCGCCGCCACGTCCGAGGCCACCGCCCCGAAGGCCTGCAACATGCCAAAGACCGTTCCCAGCAGACCGACCATCGGCGCAATCGTGGCGATATCCAGCAGCCACTGCGTCCGCCCCTGAATCTGCTCGGCCTGACGCGCACCCTCGGCCTCGGCCACCTTCGCAATCAGCTCGGCATCGGCCTTGGGCGCATTGCGAATGGCCTCGAGCGTGGCCAACATCACCGAGGAGAGCGGCGAGGGCTTATCCTCGCACAAGCGCCGCGCCTCGTTCGGGTCGTCCGCCAAGAGATACTTGGGCAAATCGCGCCGCAAGCGCATCGGCACCACCGCGCCAACCCGAAGCGTTGCCAAGAAGTAAAGGCAACAGGTCACGCCGGCCACACTCATCGCCAGCAGCACCCACATGAGCCACCCGCCATCTTGCCAAGCCTGCAACAACGTCAACTGCGTACTCGCCATATCTGCTAAAAAGCCAAAAGTCATCTTCGGTTCCTTTCAATGAGCCGCGCAGTATAGCACATTCCGCGCGCCCACGCACAAACTCTTCGCGGAACAAGCATGGCCACCGCCGAAGCGCCCCGCGTAGCCGCCCCGCGTAACCGGCCACGCCGGAGAATGTTCGGTACCCTAATTGGCGTACTGGCCATTCCCCAATTGGGGTACTGAGCGTTCCCCAATTGGGGTACAACCTTGCCCCCGGGCGGGGCGGATTTGAGCCTCGGGCGAGGAGAAGCCATAAGTCCACCACTTCATTCAATTAACAGCACCTCCTCATTGAATTGAGAGCGCCTCCTCATTCCAATAAGAGGCCCTGTTAAGGATGAATCGTGGGGCAGATGAGGGGACAACCGGGGCGGACAAAAGTGTAAAGCGGGCAGAGAGGGTTTACATTTTTTGGCGGACAGGAGGGCGCCTCGGGGGCGAAGCGGAGGTGTTTTGGGCGTTGCGAAGCGTAATTGGCGGCCGTCAGTTGTCTGCGGCCGACATTCCTTCGCTTCGCAGCGGCTTTGGCATGGCAGTTGCAAAGGAGGGTGTTTATTCAAGGAGTGCTATGAAGCTCATTATTGCCTACATCAAGCCCGAGCGGGTGAACGCGGTCAAGCGCGAACTCTTTGCCCGGGAGATTTACAAGCTCTCAATCACCAATGCCCTGGGCTGCGGCCAGCAAAAGGGTTATGTGGCGGCCTATCGCGGCACGCAGACGGAGGTGAACCTGTTGCACAAGGTGCGTCTGGCCATTGCGGTCAATGACGACTTTGTGGAGACCACCGTCGAGGCGATTATTGCCGGGGCGCGGACCGATACGATTGGCGATGGCAAGATCTTTGTCTTGCCGATGGAGGAGTGCATCCGCATTCGCACGGGCGAACGCGGGGCTGCGGCAATTGGTTAAGGCATTAGGAGGATTTTGGGTTATGAAACGGCTTTGGAGTGTTTTGGGCGCGGTGCTGGTGGCAGGCACGGTGGGCGCGCAGGAGGCGGTCACCGGCGCGGGCAGTACGCCGGCGGAGATTGTCTTTCGGGTGGACAACCTGTGGATTATGATTGCCGCAATGCTCGTCTTTATGATGAACCTGGGCTTTGCGACGGTCGAGTCGGGGTTGGCCCGGGCGAAGAACTGCACCAATATTCTCTTTAAGAACCTGCTGGTGCCCTGCATTGGCCTCCTGACCTACGCCCTCTGCGGCTTCGCGCTGATGTACCCCGGAGAGGCGAATTGGCTGCTGGGGCGGGTGATTGGCTTTGCCGGCTGGGGCGTCTCCGAGCCCGGCACCGCCAACCTGATGCTCCACAATGGCGCGTACACCTACTGGACCGACTTCCTCTTCCAGGGGATGTTCGCCGCCACGGCCGCGACCATCGTCTCGGGGGCTGTGGCCGAGCGCGTCAAACTCAACGCCTTCCTCCTCTTCACCTGCCTCTACGCGGCGGTGGTCTACCCGCTCATCGGCTCCTGGGGCTGGGGCGGCGGCTGGCTGCAGCAGATGGGCTTCCACGACCTGGCCGGCTCGGCCTTCGTCCACACGGTGGGCGGCGCGGGCGCGTTGGCGGGCGTCCTGCTCCTAGGGCCGCGCATTGGCAAGTATGATGCCTCCGGCCGCCCGCTCGCCATCCCCGGCCACAGCATGCCGCTGGCCACCATCGGCGTCTTCCTCCTCTGGTTCGGCTGGTTTGGCTTCAATGGCGGCAGCGTTTTTAGCGCCGATCCCCGGGGCGTGAGTTACGTGCTGGTCACCACCTCCCTTGGCGCCTGCACCGGCACCGTCTGCGCCATGCTGATGAGCCAGATCCTCCTCGGCAAACCCGATCTCTCGATGACCCTCAACGGCTGCTTGGTGGGGCTGGTGGCCATCACGGCCGGCGCCGACTGCGTCTCAATCCCCGCCGCGCTCGCCATCGGCGCCCTCGGCGGCGCAATGGTCGTCCCCGCCGTGATGATGTTCGACCGTCTGGGACTCGACGACCCCGTCGGTGCCCTCTCAGTCCACCTCTGCGGCGGTATCCTCGGTACCCTGGCCGTGGGCATCTTCTCGCCGGACTACGCCTTTACCACCCAGTTGCTCGGCATTGCGGTGGTCTTTGCGGCCGCCTTTGCCTGCGCGCTCGCCCTCTTTGCCCTCCTCAAGGTGACCCTCGGCATCCGGGTGAGCGAGGCGGAAGAACTCCGCGGCCTCGACCTCGGCGAACACAACAACGAAGCCTATGCCGGCTTCCAGATCTTCACAAACCAATAAACAAGATACAGTTCAATCTCTGACTACTGCAAGGCGCGCGGGCATTGCCCGCCGCCTTTTTTATGACACCGAAGCAGACAGACAAGGCCCCCCCCACACACTCCGCGCACGGAACACCGCTCGCGCGCAGCGACCTCGGCGTGGTCGACCGCGAACCTCGGCGTGGTTGACCGCGAACCTCGGCGTGGTCGACATCGAACCTCGGCCTGGTCCATTTCTGGCTCGGCGCGCCCGTGGCTCAGAATAGCTCCAAAACCCGCCA
>JBJEVY010000080.1:3410-19060 GCA_051884775.1 Candidatus Spyradenecus sp.
GAACGCGCGCTGTCCGCTGTCGGCTGTCAGCTGTCCGCTGGGGCGCGCAGCGCCCTCGGCGTGGTTGACATCGAACCTCGGCGTGGTCCATTTCTGGCTCGGCGCGCCCGTGGCTCAGAATAGCTCCAAAACCCGCCACCCCCTCCGTCGCGGAACGCGCGCTGTCCGCTGTCGGCTGTCAGCTGTCCGCTGGGGCGCGCAGCGCCCCCCCCCCCGAAAAAAGTATTGTGCCGGCGCGAAGAGGATGTGCTATTATAGGGAGTGAAAGGTTGCAGAGATGAACAAAACTTACCCCCTTTTCTTCTTGATGGTTTTGGTGGCGATTTGGACGGCCGGGTGTGCCCAGACGCAGGGCGACGCGGCGACTGAGGCGCCGGCTCAAGCGGTGGTTACGGAGGCGGCTTCGCCGTTGGCGCAGTGGCTTGCGCAAGCCGAGGCCCCGGCGCAGGTGGTCTGCTCGGTGCCGCAGGAGTCGGCCCCCTCGGCGGTGGCGGACTTCAATGCCATCTCCGAGAAGGTCTTTGCCATCTATCAGCGGGTCTATCAGGATGCGCAGGATACGGCAGCCGGCAAGGGCGCCGATTTGCAGACGACGTTGGCTGCGGTGGCCGAGAAGGTCCAGCAGTTGCCCGATGCCGAGCAGCGCGCGGCCATCCAGGCGGCGATTACCTCTGGTTATCAGGCCACGATGCGCGAGATTGAGGCGCAGTCGAAGGCTTTGGCGAACTACACCGAGAACTTGAGCGCCGATGGTTCAATCTCCAACATTACCAACCGCCTGGCCCAGAATGCGACGCGCCTGAAACTCGGCAGCGACACGGTCAAGTTGGGCAAGCAGTTGAAGGCCGCCGGCGAGGGGGCTTCGGTGATTCTGCGCAGCCGCATTGAGGCCACGCAGCCGACCGCGCAGTAATCTCGTGCCGCGCCACGCTCCCGGGCAATGCGCGGGGGAATGTGGTAGAATAGCGGTATGATTTGGATAACGGGCGATAAGCACGGCGACTTTACGGAAGTGGAGGCGTTCTGCCGGGAGTGGCAGATGCGGCCGAGTGATGTGCTCATTGTCCTCGGCGATGCGGGGATTAACTACTTCCAAGATGCCCGCGCGCTGGCCCTAAAGCAGCACTTGGCGCAGTTGCCCATCACCCTCTTTTGCGTCCACGGCAACCACGAAGCGCGCCCGGAGCGGGTGGCGGGTTACGAGCTCCAGCCAGGCTTCGGGGGGCAGGTCTATGTGGATCCGCGCTTCCCCAATCAGGTCTTCCCGGTGGATGGGGAGCTCTACACGCTCGGCCGGCAGCGGGTGCTGGTCATTGGCGGGGCTTACTCGGTGGATAAGTTCTACCGCCTCTTAAACCACTGGGCGTGGTTTGAGGATGAGCAGCCCTCGGCCGAGATCCGCGCCCGGGCGGAGGCGGCGGCCGCGCGCGCCGGATGGAATGTGGATGCCGTCCTCTCGCACACCTGCCCGCTCAGCCAAGTGCCGCGCGAGAAGTTGCCGCCCTTAGGCAGCCATGTGGAGCTCGACCAGAGCACCGAGAAGTGGTTGGAGACGCTGCGTGAGCGCTTGACCTTCAACCACTGGTTCGCCGGGCACTACCACATCGACTACGCGGTCGAGAACTTCACCTTTCTCTTTCACCAATTTCTTGTCTTCGATGTTTAACCCAAAGGAGTCCGACGCATGGCCGGAGAGTACGTATTCAACCTGCAGAATGTCACCAAGCACCACGAAAAGAAGGTCATCCTGGAAGATGTGAACCTGGCCTTCTTCCATGGCGCGCATATTGGCGTCATCGGCGCGAATGGGTCGGGCAAGTCCTCGCTGCTGAAGATTCTCGCAGGGCTGGATAAGGACTTTATGGGCACGTGCATGCGCGCCAAGAACCTGAAGATTGGCTATCTGCCCCAGGAGCCGGAGCTCGATCCCGAAAAGACCGTCCAGGAATGCGTGATGGAGGGTGTGGCCGAGGCGCAGGCGATGCTCGAGAAGTATGAAGACCTCTGTTGCCGCTTGGACGAGCCCGGCGCCGAAGAGGAGATGGCCCGCCTGCAGGAGATTATCGACGCCAATGACCTCTGGAGCCTGGACCACCAGGTGGAGCTGGCGATGGAGGCGTTGCGTTGCCCCGATCCGGAGACCAAGGCGGGGGTGCTCTCCGGCGGCGAAAAGCGCCGCGTGGCGATGTGCCGTCTGCTCATCTCCAACCCCGATGTCCTCCTGCTCGACGAACCGACCAACCACTTGGACGCCGAGTCGGTGGCCTGGATCGAGGCCTTCCTCAAGCGCTTTAAGGGCACCCTCATCGTCGTCACGCACGATCGCTACTTCCTCAACAACGTCACCGAGTGGATTCTCGAGATGGACGCCGGCCACACCTACCCTTACAAGGGCAACTACGAACAGTGGCTGGAGCAGAAGCAGGCGATGATGGCCGCCCAGGCCAAGCAGGCCGAGAGCCGCAAGAAGATGATTCAGCAGGAGCTCGAGTGGATCCACACCAATCCCTCCGGCCGCCGCGCCAAGGGCAAGGCCCGCATTGCCCGCTACGAAGAGCTCATCGCCCAGCAGGTCGACACCCGCGAAGAGGAGCTCAAGATCCAGATTCCGCCGGGCCCGCGCCTGGGCAACCTCGTCGTCCAGGCCAAGGACCTCACGATGGCCTTCGGCGACAAGGTCCTCTTTGAGCATGTGAACTTCGACCTGCCGCGCGGCGGCATCGTTGGCGTCATCGGTGCCAACGGTGCCGGCAAGACCACCCTCTTCAAGCTCATCACCGGCAAACTCCAGCCCACCTCCGGCGAACTGCGCGTGGGCGAGACGGTTGTCCTCTCCTATGTTGACCAGAGCCGCGAGGCGCTCGACCCCAACCACACCGTCTACGAGGAGATTACCGGCGGCGGCGACTATGTCAACCTCGCCGGCAAGGGGATGATGAATGGCCGCGCCTACTGCTCGCGCTTCAACCTCAAGGGCACCGACCAACAGAAGAAGGTCGGCGTCCTCTCCGGCGGCGAGCGCAACCGCGTCCACCTCGCCAAGCTCCTGCGCGCCGGCGGTAACCTCCTCCTCCTTGACGAGCCGACCAACGACCTCGACGTCGGCACCCTCCGCTCCCTGGAAGAGGGCATCCAGGACTTCGGCGGCTGCGCGGTGGTCGTCTCCCACGACCGCTGGTTCCTCGACCGCATTGCCACCCACATCCTCGCCTTCGAGGGCGACTCCAAGGTCCGCTGGTTCGAGGGCTCCTACTCCGACTACCACGAAATGCGCCGCAAGGAGCTCGGCGACGACGCCGACCGCCCCACCCGCATCAAGTTCCGCCCCGTCCGCCACTAAGGCCTCCCGGCGCTCGATCCCGCCCTGCAAGCGCGCATCGAGCGCCGGCTCGAGGACGGCGAGCGACTCGTCTGGTACGCCAAGCCGCGCCTCGGAACTCCTCACGCCCGGACGCATTGGCCACCCCAACGGCTGCTCCGACCTCCTCTTCTTCCGCAATGTCACCTTCGTTGACAAGCGTGGTCAGCCCTCCGGCACGCGCTTGACAGGCTTTCTCAACCTTCCCTCCGCCGAAGCCCCCGCCGCCGAGGCCGCCCTGCGTGCACTCTACGCCCAAGCCCACCCAGCAACAGGCCATCGCTAAAGGCGCATCGAAAACTAGTTGACTTTCACGGCTTGCGGGGGTATACTGTGGGCACATAGTTTGATTCTGGCGATGTCCTAGACCTCTCGCCGTCTCAGACGCCAAAAGTTGCGTCACGCAACCATATTCGTTCACGAGAAACGACCAATTTCCAGACCGAACGAAGAGGCTGCGGAGACGCGCCGGGGTTATCCCCTGGCGTGTTTCCCCGTGCTGTTTTCGGTCAAGGCTTTGGTCGGCCCCTCGTGAGAACATCCGGCAGGAGACACGCCTTTATTGTGCCCCCTGCCGCAGGAGAAGAAACTCGCGGAGGCCTTATGGGCAACATTACATTCTTAGGGGTTGAAGGCAGCGGCAAGTCCGTCCTAATGATGGCGCTCATCAATCTCTTCAAGGCGCACGCACAAGAGGGGTGGTTTCTACGGCCGGAGACGCGGTCGGCCTTTCGCTTTGTCGAGCAGGTGCCGACGGTTTTGGAGCCGGGGGCGCTGCCCCATCAGACGACCGAGTTGCGTCACCTGGCGATGAGTGTGGTGAAGGATGGTGAAGTCCAGCGGGTCTTTGACATCCTTGACTACCCTGGCGAAATCTACCGCCTCGCCTTCCTCGACGCCAAGGATGATCCCGATCCCGCCACCTTTCAGGCGCGGGTTGCGGCCAATCGGGAGGAGATCCGCGCCCTGCTCAGGCACCTCCAAGGTTCGGACCGCGTTTACGTCCTCTTCAACCTAGCCGACGCGCAGGACCTCACCCATAACATCCAAAACCTCGATGCTGTCTGGGTGACGAACGCCTGCCTCGACTACCTCCACCGCCTCCCCTCGCACCCCGAGATCGCCCTCCTGCTCACCCAAATCGACCTCTACGGCAATCTGAATAACCCCAACCTCAATCCCCGCCGTATCGCCCAACAGGCACTCCCCCTCATCACGCGCAACTTCCCCAACCTTGCCATCCAGGCCGTCTCCGCCCTCGGCCCCGCCTCCGGCCCCTTCGGCGTTGACAACATCCTCGCCAATTGCCTCAAAGACACCCCCGCCGTTCGATCATATAAAGATCCCTCAACCTCACCCGAGATGCAGGACTTCTTGCAGGCAGTTCAAGCGTTTATGGGTGAAGTGAAGGACGCAAAGAGGTTGGATGTGGTCTATCATAAAGCCGACGCAGCCTACCGATCGCTTCGTAGAGCCATCACACGACCTCAAAATGCAGCTCCTTGGTTCTGTCGTTCTCAAAACCATTCGTGGAGTGTTGCGCTGGCAAACGATACTTTAAGGGACTGGGAGGAACTCGCGGCAATCTACTGCAGCGCCCCCTCAGCCTTCCAGTCTGGAAGTTCACGAGAACTCCATTCTTTTTCTCCTAGAACTAACATTGGTAGAACATGGGCTGCAACTTGTAAACAGCGCGCAGTTATGTTTCGCAGGGTAAAGGTTGTAATTGGTGGTGTGGTGGGGGCGCTTTTGGGACTTCTGTTGCTACTTATTAGTGCCATTATTGTCCCCTATGATACAATGATGAACCTTGACCGCAAGTTGGGTTTCCCTATAGAAGCGTTTTTCTTTCCCCTTGGAGCT
This sequence comes from Candidatus Spyradenecus sp., assembly GCA_051884775.1. GTDB lineage: Bacteria > Verrucomicrobiota > Kiritimatiellia > RFP12 > DVOR01 > Spyradenecus. The sequence goes on from JBJEVY010000080.1 coordinate 8,632, forward strand.
CTGATTGGCGGTGTCGTGGGGTATTGCCGAGGGCGGCGATAACGGCCTCACGGGTTCACTTGATTGGATACCAGAACCTATATGTGCGCGTATCAGTCGGTTGTTCGGCGAGAGGGGGAGGCGGCGTGGGAGCCACCGCGGGTGACGGAGCGTGTCGTGGGGGGCTATGTGCCGGTTGTGCGGGGGAGTGTGGAGGAGCCGTGGCGGTCGGCGGGAGTGCAGGAGACGGCGCGGCCGATAGCGTCTGAGCGGGCGATGACGGAGGAGCGCCCCGTCTGCGTAAATGGGGAGCCGTTGGCGTGGTGGCGCTTTCTGGGGCGGCCGTGGAGTTGGCGTTGGCGCGGGGTGTTCGCGCTTGGCGCGGGGGCGTGTCTGGTATTGGGGGTGATGGGGGAGATGGTGCCGGCGCTTCGGGGGATGTATGCGCTGGGGATGGCGGCATGGATTCCGCTGGCGGTGGTCACCTTCTTCAAGGAGATTGAGGTGACGCGGCGGGCCTCGTGGGGGATGGCGGCGGGGGTAATGGTCGTGGGCGGGGCGGCCTCGCTCTTGATTTCGCTGGGGCTCTATGCGCTCCTTGGGGTAAAGGAGGCGGGCTTTGCGGGCGTGATTGAAGAGCCGGCGAAGGCGGCGGTGTTGGTGGTCCTCTCGGCTGAGCCAGGTAAGCGACACGGTCAGCTGACGGGGCTATTACTGGGGGCGTGCGTTGGGGCGGGTTTTGCCATTCCCGAGACGGTGGTCTACGCCTATGGTTTTGGCGGGGCGGCGGAGCCTTCAACGTTCATTCTGCTCATTCGCGGGCTTCTTTCGCCCTTCTGCCATATCGCGTGGACGGGTGCTCTGGGCGGGGCAATCGGCGCGGCGCGGGGCAAGCAGGGCAGCTTGGGAGCGATCTTTGCCTCGGGGCTCTTCTGGGCGATTTTGGGCGGGATGGTGCTTTCGCACTGCCTGTGGAACTTCGTTGGCCCCATCACCTACGCGGCCGTGGCTCTATGGGCGCTCCTTTTTCATTTCATCAAGCGCGGGGCTGCCGAAGCTGCCGCGGAGGGCTTTTATCCACAAGGAGAGAACTAATATGGCCACTTATCCTTTGGCCGTTTGGACGGCGAACCACGGTTTGGACTGGACCTTCCCGCGCGGAGAGATTGACTTTGCCACGCTGGAGCGTTGCCGGAAGGCCTTTGGGCCGATGCCCGACTTCGATAGCGGCGAGCCCGGCTTCGAGGGCGTTTGGGTGACGGCCGATCGCGTCTTTGCGGTCCGCTGCCAGAGCGTGAAGGGGTGGGACTTCCGGGGGCGCGATGCCACCCACTTGGCCGTGACCTGGTTACCGCGCGCGGAGGCGGTTAGGACAAACTTTGAGGCGCTCTTTGCCGTCCGCGAACTGCGCGAGCCGATGCGCCAGGTGCCGACCTTCTTCTCCGCCTCGCTCAGCGATCCGGTGCCGGTCAGCGGTCCTGCCGGCTCCTCAGCGCACTTGGAGGACTTCCGTGGCGTGGGGCCATTAGTTGCGGCCTTGCTTCCGGGCGAGACGGCAAGGCTCCGGCGGGCCCTAGGCGAGAAGCGGGTCACGCTCCAGCGAATGTCGCCGCCTGTTGACCTGCCGAGGAGTCCCGAGGCCGTGCCAGCCCCCTTCCCGCGTCAACCGCAACCTGCGCCGATGTCGCCTCCGCCCCCGCCGCCCTCAACGCCCGCACTCCCCTGGCCACTGATGGCCTATGCCGCACTATTGATAGCGCTTTTGCTGATTCAGAGTTGGCGGCTGAATCAGGCGCAACAGCGGATCCAGGCACTTGAAACAGCCCTGCAGTGCCTGGAGGTGGAGCAGTGCGCGCAGGGGGTTCCCCCGGCCGAAACACTGATGCGCGCAGAGCCAATCAAGGTCTTTTGGCAGCGCCTAACGATTTCCGAGCCCACACACAAGGAGAAAAGCAATGAATGAAGCTGAACGTTTCTTGCGCGAGCAGATGAATCGCCAAGCCGCGGACCATTCCACCCCAAATGCTGCGCCACCCCCGCCACAGGGCAATTCCAATCCTGCTTGGGCCCAAGTGAACACCTATGCCGCGCCAACCCCGAGTGGCCCTCAGCAGATGGTCACGATGGGCGAAGCCTTCAAGCGCTTCTGGACCCGCTGGACCGGTCAAGGCCGCGCCTCGCTCTCGGAATATTGGTGGGCGCAATTGTCAAACTTCCTTATTGGTTTTGGCGTATTCTTTACGCTCGGAATGATCGCAGGGGCCTCCGGCAACATTGAAGCGGTGACGATTGTTCAGATTCTTGAGTGGATTTGGAATCTTGCAGTCCTCGTGCCAGGCCTGTGCTTGCTTGTCCGACGGTTGCACGACACGGGCCACAGCGGGTGGTGCTATTTCCTCGGCCTCATCCCAATTATTGGCTGGATTCTCCTTTTGGTTTGGCTTTGCCGGGCGAGCGAACCGCGCGAGAATCAGTACGGCCCGGTACCGAACTGTTCGTAAGTGCCCCAGACCGCCGTGCGGGGAGGCGCGGCAGTCTTTCAAGATAGGCCAACCAGGGGCGAACCTTTCACGCGTAGGAGGCGCCCTTGAGGCCCGGAGGGTTATCGCGCGCGCCAGAGGCGTTCCTCACGCGAGCGGCGTGAGCATAACGCACAGCGTGTGGCGTGCGGAAAATGTTCGCTTTTTGGGGTGGAATGTGGTATAAGAGCGGAGATATGGACAGCACGTATAGCGCAGAGACCTTGGCGTTGGCAGGCGAACTGATTGCGGTTTGCCGGGCGCAGGGGGTGCGCATTGGGACGGCCGAGTCGTGCACGGGCGGGCTGATTGGGGGGGCGTTGACGGCGGTGGCGGGCGCGAGCGAGGTCTTTGAGGGGGGCGTGGTGGCCTATCAGAATCGGATGAAGCACCGGGTGCTGGGGGTGCGCGAGGGGACGTTGGCGAGCGTGGGGGCGGTGAGTGCGGCGTGCGCCGAGGAGATGGCCTGCGGGGTGCGCTTGGCGTTGGGGGGCATCGAGATGGGGCTCTCGGCCACGGGGATTGCCGGGCCGGGGGGTGGCACGGCGGAGAAGCCGGTGGGGCTGGTCTATATTGGCTGCTCGGTGGGGAATGCGTGCTGGGTGGAGGAGTGCCGGTTTTCGGGCGATCGCGCGGCGGTGCGCCGGGCGACGGTTGAGCGGATTTTAGCGTTGGCACTGGCGTGCCTAGCAGAAAGAAAGAGAGACGACAATGGTCAAGATTGATTGGTCGAGCCTTGGGTTTTCGTATATGCCTACGAAGAGCCACATTCGTTACACCTGGAAGGACGGCGCCTGGGATGCGGGCATCCTGGTGAACGAGCCGACGATTACGATGTCGGTAGCGGCCGGGTGCTTGCACTATGGGCAGGAGTGCTTCGAGGGGCTGAAGGTCTTTCGCCAGAAGGATGGCCAGGTGGTGGCGTTCCGTCCGCAGCAGAATGCCGAGCGGATGCAGCGCACGGCGGTGAAGACGGTGATGCCGCCGGTGCCCACCGAGATGTTCTTGGATGCGCTCAAGCGCGTGGTGCTTGACAATATCGACTATGTGCCGCCCTATGGGACCGGTTGCTCGCTCTACGTCCGCCCCCTGCTCATTGGCACTGGTCCGCAGATTGGCGTGGCGCCGGCCGCCGAGTACACCTTCTTGATGATGGTGATGCCGATGGGCGACTACTACAAGGGCGGCATCAAGCCCGTGCGCGCGATTATCTTTGATGAGTATGACCGCGCCGCCCCGCAGGGGATGGGCGATGTGAAGGTGGGCGGAAACTACGCCGCCAGCCTCTTTGCCCACGAGAAGGCCCACCACATGGGCTATCCCGTGGAGCTCTACCTGGATGCCAAGACGCACACGAACGTTGAGGAGTTTGCCACCTCCAACTTCCTGGGCTTCAAGAAGGATGGCACCTTCGTGACGGTGAAGTCCAACTCGGTGCTCCCCTCGGTGACCAATCTCTCCTTGCAGCAGCTGGCCAAGGACCTGGGGCACCAGGTGGAAGTGCGCACGGTGCCTTACGAGGAGCTGCGCGACTTCGCGGAAATTGGTGCTTGTGGCACGGCCGTGGTGGTCACGCCGGTGTGCGAGGTCCATCGCGGGGACGATGTGATTGAAATCGGCTCCAAGACCGAGTGCGGTCCGCTCCTGCGCAAGTTGCACGACGCCGTGCAGGATATTCAGTTCGGGCGCGCGGCCGATCCGCACGGCTGGTGCTACCCCATCGCCTAAGGGCGAGCGTTCTACCGATAAGAAAGGTCTTTATGTCTCCAACAAACTTTCAGCAGGGCCGCAGCGGTGCGCAGTGCGTGGTGGACGGCCTGCTCAACAACGGCTGCGAGGTGCTCTTTGGGTATCCCGGCGGCCAGGCCATTGACATCTTCGATAAGCTCTACACCTCGCCCTTGAAGTTGGTGCTCCCGCGCCACGAGCAGGGCGGCATCCACATGGCCGATGGCTACGCCCGCGCCACCGGCAAGGTGGGTTGCGCGCTGGTCACCTCCGGCCCCGGCGCCACCAACGCGGTCACGGGATTGGCCACTGCATGGATGGATGGCGTGCCGCTGGTGGTTATCTCCGGCCAGGTGGGCATGGGCCTGATTGGCACCGATGCCTTCCAGGAGGCCGACACCACCGGCATCACCCGCAGCGTCACCAAGCACAACTTCCTGGTGCGCTCGGTGGACGAATTGCCGCGGATTATCACCGAGGCCTTCTTCATCGCCTCCACCGGCAAGCCCGGTCCGGTGCTGATCGACATCCCCAAGAATGTCCAGCAGGCCTACACCACCCAGCCCGACGTGCAGGATGTCTCCATCCGCGCCTACCACCCCACCATTCTGCCGCCGCCCGAGCAGGTCGAGCGTTTGGCCGATGCCATCAACAAGGCGCACCGTCCGGTGCTCTATGTGGGCGGCGGGGCCATCACCTCGAACAGCTGTGCGCTGCTGCGCTCGCTGGCCGAGACCTACGATATTCCCGTCTGCACCACGCTCATGGGCCTGGGCGCCTTCCCGGAGACCTCCCCGCTCGCGCTGTGGATGGTGGGGATGCACGGCTCGGTGGCGGCCAACAACGCCATTCAGCAGGCCGACCTGGTGATCGCCGCCGGCGCGCGCTTTGATGACCGCGTCACCGGGCGCATTGCCGACTTTGCCCAGGGCGCCAAGATTGCGCACATCGATGTGGATGCCTCGGCCATCGGCAAGAATGTGGCCACGCATATCCCCGTCTGCGGCGACCTGCGTCAGACCCTTGAAGTGCTGCTCCCGCTCCTGAAGCGGACCGACCGCAGCGACTGGTTGGCGCTCATCGCCAAGTGGCGCGAGGCCAAGCCGGCGGTCTACTTCCCGCGCCACGATGGCAAGCTCCAGCCCCAGGCTGTTATTGAAGCGATCGACCGCGCCTCGCAGGGCAAGGCCCTGGTGGTCACCGATGTGGGCCAGAACCAGATGTGGGCCGCGCAGTTCTATCGCTACACCAAGCCGCGCACCTTCCTGAGCTCGGGCGGTCTGGGCACGATGGGCTTTGGCGTTCCCGGGGCCATTGGCGCGCAGCTCGGCCATCCCGAGGCGCTGGTGGTCTCCATCAATGGCGATGGTGGCTTCCAGATGAACATCCAGGAGCTGGTGGTCGCCGTCGAGCACCGTCTGCCGGTCAAGTTCATCGTCCTCAACAACTCGCGTCTGGGGATGGTGCGCCAGTGGCAGGATCTCTTCTATGGCGGGCGTCACTCGGCGACCATCCTCACCCAGAACAATCGCCCCGAGAACGAGCGTATCCTCGACCCCGAGAGCGGCGAGGAGGTCTACCTGCCCGACTTCGTGAAGGTGGGCGAAGCCTACGGAATGAAGTCGCGCCGGATTAAGACCCTGGCCGAGGCCGAGCAGGCCCTGGCCGAGGCTTTTGCCGATCCGCACCCGTGGCTGCTCGAGTTCATCGTCGCCGAAGACGAGAATGTGCTGCCGATGGTGGCCCCCGGCGCGGCCCTCTCGGAAATGATTTTGGCCACCCAGGACTAAGGAGCACGCGCATGAAGAAGCATATTCTCAACGTCCTGGTCGAGAACCGCCCCGGTGTGCTCGCGCGCATCGTCGGCCTCATCTCCGGCCGTGGCTACAACATCGAGACCCTGAACGTCGGCCCCACGAATGACGACTCCATCTCCAAGATGACCATCGTCATCCCCGGCGACGAGAAGGTCATCAACCAGGTGGTCGCCCAGCTTGCCAAGCAGATCAACGTCTTCCGCGTGGATAATGTGACGGCCAAGGCGCACATCGACCGCGAGGCACTGCTGATTAAGGTCAGCACCCGCGCCACCGGCCGCGCGCCGGTCATCGAGGTGGCGATGCTCTTCGGGGCCAAGATCCTCGGCGTCCACCCCGATTCGCTCACCATCCAGATGGTCGGCTCGCAGATGCAGGTTGAGCAATTCCTGACGCTGATGCACCCCTTTGATGTGCTCGACATCTCGCGCTCGGGCTCCATCGCGATGATCCAAGAGTAAGTCGCCGCAAGTTATGACCACGCCCCCGCGTTTCGCCGTCCTCGGCCACCCCATTGCCCATAGTTTCTCGCCCGTGATGCACGTGGCCAGCTTCCGCGCCATCGGCTTTGACGGGCAGTATGAGAAGCGCGATGTGCCCCCCGAGGCGCTCGCCCAGGCCCTGGACGCCCTGGAGGCCGAGGGCTTCACCGGGCTCAACCTCACCATCCCGCACAAGCAACTGGCCGTGCCGATGATGGATAGCCTCTCGCCCGAGGCGCAGCGCCTGGGCGCGGTCAATACCGTCCTCTTCCGCGATGGCAAGCGCCTGGGGCACAATACCGATGGTCCCGGCTTCCTGGCCGCCGCCAAGGTCACCCTCGGCTTTGAGCCGCAAGGCAAGCGCGTGGCCGTGATCGGGTGCGGCGGAGCCGGACGGGCCGTGGCCCTCTCGCTGGCCTACGCCGGCGTGGCGTGGATTGGCCTGCTCGACGTGGATGCCGCGCGCGTGGCGGCCCTGGCTGACGAAATCGCCACCCAGGCCCATGTCCCGGTCGAGGCCATCGACCACACCCGCCTTGGCGAGGCTGACCTCGTGGCGCAGTGTTCGCCCAGCGGCCTGGCGGTCTTCCCCGGCCCGGCGGCCCACGCGGCCGACTTCCGCGCCGGGCAGTGCCTCTACGACATCGTCATCCCCCCCGGCCAGCCCGAGACGCCGACGATGGCCGAGGCGCGCAAGGCTGGCGTGCGGTGCGCCAATGGCGTGCGGATGCTCGTTGAACAGGGGGCCCTCTCCTTCGCCTTCTGGACTGGCCGCGAGGCCGACCGCGAAGCGATGGAGTGCGCCGTCTTGGAGGGTTTGGTCCATGGGTGAGTATTTCGCGGGACTCTCGGAGGAGGATCTGACGCTCCTGATGCGTTGGGCGCTGGGCTTTGTCCTTTGCCTGGGGGCGATTGTCGGCTCCTTCCTCAATGTTTGCATCTACCGCATTCCGCTTGAGCAATCGGTGGTCACCCCGCGCTCGCACTGCTTCGGCTGCGGCAAGGTCATCCCGTGGTACTACAACATCCCGGTCCTGGCCTGGTTCGTTCTGCGCGGCAAGTGTGCCTATTGCAAGAGCCCCATCAGCTTCCGCTACCCCTTTATCGAAGCGTTGACCGCGCTCCTCTTCCTCTTGGTCTTCCAGATGTGGGGCAACCCCTCGCTCCTGGGCCTCAACCGCCTACCCATCCCCGAGCTCATCCCCTTCTTCTGGCTCTTCGTGGCCTCGACGGTGGTGGATGTGATGATCGACATCGACCACCGCATCCTCCTCGACCGCATCTCCCTGGGCGGCACCCTCATCACCCTGGTCGTCAGCGGTGCCTACCCCGTGCTCCAGGGGTGCGACGATTGGCTGGTGGCCGTGGTGCGTAGTCTGATTGGGGCTGGCGCGGGCTTTGGGATTGGCTTTGCCATCGCCTGGCTCGGGCGGCGCATCTTCCTGCAAGACGCCTTTGGCTTTGGGGATGTGAAGTGGATGATGCTCTTTGGTGCCCTCTTCGGGTGGGCCGGGCTCCTCTACATCTTAACGATGGCCTCCCTGCTCGGGCTGGTGATGGGCCTGGTGGCGATGGTCATCAGCCGTTGCCGCAAGACGCTCCGCGAAGGGGAGGCGCTGGCCATTCCCTTCGGTCCGGCCCTTGGCCTTGCCGCGCTCCTCTGGCTCTTCTGGGGGCGCAAGGTTCTGACCGGCCTTGAGGCCGTGCGCACCTGGAGTCTGGACCACAATGATGCGATGCTCCTGGTGCTTGGCCCCGTTGCCGTGGCCACCTTGGCCTGGCTCTGCGTGCGCATCCACTTTATCCGCAAGGCTATCCGCGAAGAAGAGGCCGCCGAGACCGAGGAGACCGAGCCCCGTGACTGAACCCGACGCCATCCTCCTCGAAGGCCTGCGCGTTGAGTGCATCATCGGCGACCTACCGCACGAGCGCGTCTTCCCCCAAGAGCTCTTCCTCGACCTAGAGCTCGTCTGCGACCTTCGCCCCGCCGGCCAAAGCGATGCCCTGGCCGACACCGTCAACTACGTGGCCGTGGCCGAAGCCATCCGCTCGGCCCTCACCGAGGCCCGTTGCCAGATGGTCGAGCGCGCGGCCCAACTCGCCACCGAGGCGGCCTTCGCCACCGATTCGCGCATCCGCGCCTGCCGCGTCACCCTCCGCAAGCCCCACGCCCTGCCCGGCGTCGTTGCCGGCGTGCGCATCTTCCGCGAACGCAACTAGCCGCAAGCGGAACGCTTGCTAAGCTGACAGCGAACAGCCGACAGCTGACAGCGCTGGCGCTCGATGTGTAAAGCCCGTCCTTGAGTTAAGATCCACTCCGTCGCGGAACGCGCGCTAAGCTGACAGCGAACAGCCGACAGCTGACAGCGCTGGCGCTTGATGTGTAAAGCCCGTTCGAGCGATGAAGCGTGCACACTTAAGGCCAACAGTTAGTCCGTCGCTTTGCGTGCTGTCCGCTGTCCGCTGACGGCTGTCAGCTTGCCAAATTATCTTCCCCATCCCCAACTTACGCGCATAAGTACCGCCGGCGGCTGACGCCCCCTACTCCACCGAGACGACTTCGCCGTGGTTAAGGTGGTAAAGCCGCTGGTTTGAGGAGCCTCGGAAGCGCATCTCCAAGGTGCGATAGGCGATCATAAAGCGGCCGTCAACCAGGACGTCAATCTCACTCAGCAGCCTTTGGCACTCGGGTTTCTGGCGCAGCTCTGCCAGCGTCCAGCCCGAGTAGGCCATTACATTCAGCCGCAGCCGGTGGCACCACCGCGCCAGATGGTAGAGCGGCTCGGGCTGGCAGAAGGGGTCGCCCCCCGAGAAGGTGACCCCATCGAGGTTCTGCCGCGAGTGCCAAATCTGCCGCATCAACATCAGCAGCGAGACCTCACGTCCGCCGCGCGGGTCGTGCGTCTGGGGATTATGGCACCCGGGGCAATGGTGCGGACAGCCCTGCGTAAAGACAGCGAAGCGAAAGCCCGGTCCATCCACGATAGACTCGGGGATAATCCCAGCAATTCGGAGTTTTAAGACGGCCATCGGGCACCTAAAGGAACCCGCGGCAGGGCCGCGGGTTGCCTGGTTTTTATGCCAAAGTCAAGCGCTTACAGGTGCTTGACGCGGTCGCGCACTTCGGCGGCCTTGGCGTTGTTGAAGCGATCCAAGGTGCCCACGAGGTAGCCGGTGATGCGGCGGATACGCTCGAAGTGGGGCCCGCCATCATCCTCGTGACGGCCGCACTTGGGGCAGACGTCGTCGATGATGCCACGGTAGCCGCAGACGGGGTCGCGATCGAGCGGGTGGTTGACCGAGCCGTAGCCGATGCCGTGCAGGGCCATGTGGCGGACAATCTTCTCGAAGGCCTCGGGGTTGTCGGCCATCTTGCCGTTGAGCTCCACATAGGTGATGTGGCCGCCGTTGGTGAGGGCGTGGTAAGGAGCCTCGAGCTCGATCTTGCGGAAGGCGCTGATGGGGTAGTAGACCGGGACGTGGAAGGAGTTGGTGTAGTAGTCGCGGTCGGTCACCTCGGGGATGACGCCAAAGCGCTTCTTATCCATCCGCACGAAGCGGCCGGAGAGGCCCTCGGCCGGGGTGGCGATGAGGGTGAAGTTCAGGCCGGTTTCGCGGGCGCACTGGTCGGCATAGTCGCGCATGTGCTTGACGATTTCCAAGCCGAGCTGCTGGGCCTCTTCGCTCTCGCCGTGGTGCTTGCCGATGAGGCTCTTGAGGGTTTCGGCCAGGCCGATGAAGCCGAAGGTGAGCGAGCCGTGCTTGATGACTTCGCGCACTTCGTCATCGGGACCGAGCTTCTCGGAATCGAGCCAGATGCCCTCGCCCATCAGGAAGGGGAAGTTGCGCACGTGCTTGCTCGCCTGGACCTCGAAGCGGTCAAGGAGCTGATCGCGCACCAACT
>JBJEVY010000081.1:0-19052 GCA_051884775.1 Candidatus Spyradenecus sp.
TAATGCTATGCTACCCATTATGCAGAGCGACATTATGTTGAGTTATGGCAGCAAGGTCTTGATTATTGATGCGAAATATTATGCCAAGACTACGCAAGTTCAATATGATAAGCCGAAAGTACATTCCAACAATCTCTATCAAATTTTTACTTATGTGAAGAACAAAGCCGCAGAATTGGGTGATAACGCTTGCGAGGTCTCTGGGATGCTTTTGTATGCGCACACAGATGAGGAGATTCAGCCCGATTGCACTTATTTAATGAGTGGCAACCAAATCAGCGTGAAAACCCTAGACCTCAATAGTCATTTTCAAGACATCAAAGCGCAACTGAATGCGATTGCGAATGACTTGATGACAGAACGACATAAATAGACGGTTAGATATTTCACTACGCACCCGATTATGCTCTCAGGCCGCGATGGGGAGGGGGATGACGGGCGAGGAAGTTGGTTAGTCGTTGAAGGCGGGGTCTTCGACTTCGGGGAAGACGCGGCGGAAGGCGTCTTGGAGTTTGTCGAGGGCTTTGCAGACGGAGAAGGGGATGTCGGCGGTGGCGTTTTCCCACTGGGAGAGGTAGAGGACCTCTCTGGAGAGGAGGACTTTGAGGCGGGATTGGGGGAGCTTGTAGCGCTCGCGGAAGTCGCGGAGGTCGTCGGCGGACCAGAGGGTGCAGGCGTGCTCGGGGCCGGCGCGGCGGAGGAGTTCTTGGCGCAGGGCGGTGTGGGAGTGGGTCTGGGCGTAAGCGATAATCTCGAGGAAGGGTTGGGGGAGGGGCATGTGGTCGGTGCGAGCGAGGGCCTGTGGGGCGAGGTGGAGGGCGAGGGCGAGGTCCTTGCGGAGGAGGTGGTATTGCTTGAGGAAGCCGGCGAGGTCGGCGTAGGTGGTGTAGGCGCGCGCGGGGGGAAGGGTGGGGGCGGGGGGCGGCGCGAAGGGGGCAGGCAGGAGGCGCTCAAGCTGATTCCGGAGGTCGGCGGCTTTGTCTTGGGGGAGGTCGGATACGGTCTCCAGGGCCTCGTGAGCGGAGAGGCCGAGGAGTTGGAAGAAGCGGGCGGGGCAGTAGCCGACTTCGCAGCAGAGGATGAGGTTTAGGAGGAGGTCGCAGGGGATCTCCGCCAGCGCGGGATGGGGGCGGGAGATGGAGAGGTCGCGCATCTGCCAGACGGGGAAGTTGTAGTAGAAATGGTTCGCGAACCCGGCGTAGGCGTCGCCCCCGAAGCAGACGTTGGCGGGCAGGCCTTTGAGGTCTTGGAGGCGGTTACGGAGTTTGGCGGCGGCTGTTGGGCGGAAGGAGAGGGTGACGGGGAAGGGCTGGTTGCCCTGGGGGGCGGCGAGGAGGACCGTCATCTGCTGCCCTTGGAAGGAGACGGCGAGGGCGACTTGGAGATCGACGCAGGCGGCGAGGAGGCCGGGGGCGATATGGCAGAGGCAGTGCTCGGAAGGGAAGCGGCGGAGGGCGGCGGAGAGCTCGAAGAGCTGCGTGGCGAGGGGCGAGCGCGAGAGGATGCCGCGCGCGAGGTCGCTGCCGGGCGGGCTGTAGGGAGCCTGACAGGTTTTGGCATAGGCTTCGCGTTGGGCGGTGACGGCGCGGACGAAGTCGGGCTCGAGGGAGGCGTGGTCGGCGGGGGTGAAGAGGATCATGGGGTTTCCTCGGTGGAGGCCAGGCGGACGAGGTCGAGGAGTTCGGCGTTGCTCATGGCGGTGAGGAGTTTTTCGGGGCCGGCGCGCAGGAGTTCATCGGAGAGGGCGCGCTTCTGCTCAATGAGCGCGTCGATACGCTCTTCGAGGGTGCCGTGGCAGATGAACTTGTGGATGGTGACGCGGTGGTGCTGGCCGATGCGGTGGGCGCGGTCGGAGGCTTGGTTCTCGACGGCGGGGTTCCACCAGCGGTCAAAGTGGATGACGTGGGTGGCGGCGGTGAGGTTGAGCCCCACGCCTCCGGCGCGCAGGGAGATGATAAAGAAGGCGGGGCCGACGTGGCGCTGGAAGGCCTCGACGCGCGCTTTGCGTTCGTCAACCGGGGTGCTGCCGTGGAGGACAAAACCCGGGCACCCGAGGCGCTCGGCAAGGAGGGTGTGGAGGGGCGCGATAATCTCGTAGAACTGAGTAAAGAGGAGGAACTTCTCCCCTGTGGCGACAATCTCCCCGGCGAGGTCGAGGAGCTTGAGGAACTTCCCCGACTGTTCGGGCGGGTAGTCGAGCGCATGGATGAGCTGAGCGGGATGGTTGCAAATCTGTTTGAGGCGCACGAGGGTGCGCAACACCAAGCCGCCGCGCGAGAAGCGGTCCGTTGTCTTCTTCAACCCTTCGCGCAGCGCCTCAACGAGCTGGCGGTAGGCCAAGACCTGGGCGGGAGTGAGCACGCAGGGCACCAACTGCTCATGCTTCTCGGGCAGCTCCTCGAGGATGCCCGGATCGCCCTTTTGCCGGCGCAGGAGGAAGGGCTTGACCAGCTGCCGCAGGGCGGGCATAAAGTCCTCGGGGTGGCGATTCATCTGCCGAATCTGCTCCTGGGGGCCGAGGAGGCCGGGGTTGAGGAAGTCGAAGAGCGTCCAGAGATCCAGCAGCGAGTTCTCCACCGGCGTGCCGGTGAGGACGATGCGCCGCTCGCCGTACAGCTCGCGCACGGCCTGGCTCTGGCGCGAGCCAGGGTTCTTGATGGCCTGGGCCTCATCCAGGACGATGGCCGGGAAGTCCACCTGCAGCAACGCACTCACGCGCGGGATCATCTGGTAGCTGAAGAGGGCCACATCCACGCCAAAGAGCGCTTCCTCGGGGTCTTTGATGAGCTGCTCCCACGCCTCGGCGTCCATCCACTTGGGGTGGCAGATCTTTAGGTCGAGCTCCGGGGCCCACCGCTGCTGCTCGGCGCGCCAATTCTCCAGGAGCGTGGGCGGCACGATGATAAGCACTGGCGCGTCTGCCATCACCCCTGCGTGCTGCCACAACTGCAGCAGGGTGAGCACCTGCAGCGTCTTGCCCAATCCCATATCGTCGGCCAGACACACGCCCAGTCCGCGCTCGGTCCCCTCCCAGAGGAAGCGCACGCCCTCGCGCTGGTAGGGCCGCAGACGCTGTGCCGTTGCTTCGGGCAAGGCGGGCATTGTCCGGGTGAGGGTGCCATTGAGGAAGTGGTTCAGTTGCGTGCTCACCTGATAGTGGTGCGGGAGCGAGCCATCGTTCTCGAAGTTGCGGACTGGCAGCCCTGAGATGAGCCGCATTCCTTCAAAGAGCGAGAGCGCCTTGCCCGAGCGGGCGGTATCGAGCCCCCGAAGCGCCTTCAGCTGGTTGAGGAGGCGATGCCTCAGGGCGCCGGGGAGCAGCTTCTCGCCGAGGGCGAAGGGCGTGTCCGGATCGGCTTTCAGTAGGTTGGCGAGGTCCTCGTCCGAGAGCGTCTGGCCATCGATGACCACCTCGTAGGAGAAGTCGAGCAGCGCCTGGGCGTTGAACTCGCCGGAGAGGGAGCGTTCGCCGAGCTTGCCGCGCACCGTGATATCCTGGGGCTTCACCCACTGGGGAATGCGCCCGAACAGGGTGCAGTTGAACCACGCCAGTTGACTGCGGAAGTCCTCGGAAGTCAGGTCTATGAGCCAGTCGTCATCAAGGGTGAAGGGGGCGTAGAGGGTCATCTCTTGCTGCTGGCGTTCGCTGAAACAGGCTGAGACCATCGCGTGCCACTGTTCGGTCAGGGCGTGGAGTTGCTTGGGCTCCTGCCAGTGCGCCTCGATCCACTCGTCAACGGGCTGGAGCGTGCCGTTGGGCAACCGCACGGCAAAGAGCGCCGGATGGCGCGGCGTTGGCGTGAGCATATCCACCACCAACACCAACGGGAAGGGGCTCAGCGGCAGGATGTGGCTATTCAGCTCTTCGAGCTCGGGTGCCAAGCCCATGCCCGGGCTGAAGAAGTGCCACAATGAGAACCAGAAGTTTTCGACCTCCTCGGGCGGCAAGACTGGCGCAAAGGCAAGGCGCGATTCCTCCGTCGCCACCAGCGTCATCCAATCGGTACTTGGAAACTCTCCCGGCACAAGCTCCCGCTGGTTCACCTCTCGGTCGAACTGCAACGCGACATAGCGCGATAGCAAGGTATGCACCGCCCGGTGCACTGTGCGAAAGGCCGGCGCGCCCGTCGAAACCTTCAGGTCGTCCAACCAAACCTCAAGTCCCTCGGGCAACGGCCGGCGCGCGTAGTCCAGCAGCGCGTTGGCAAAGAACGCCTGCGGCTCGTCCCACGCCTCTTTCGCCAACCGGTGACACTGCGTCACAAAGTCGCGTGCTTCCTTAATCTGATCGCGTTCGTTCTCTGGGCTTTCCATAAGCACAGTATAGCAAAGCCCCGCTCGCCGTTCACCTCTCACCGTTCACGCTCCCGCGTGCATAACGCAAGGCACTTGTGATAGACTAGTAACCGTGAAGGCCCCGCGAGACCCTAACCCATAAGGAGACGAACGATGAGAACCCGTGGTGCGATTGCTTTCTTGTTGAGTGCCTGCCAGGCGGTTTTGGTGACCGCGCTTGCGCGGGCGGAGTTTGTGGGCGCGGGCGAGTATATCGAGCCGATGGTCAAGGTGTCGTGGAATCAGCGCACGCCGTGGAACTTCTATCTGCCGGTGCTGGGCAACGATGCGCGCGATGGCGGCTACGTCGGCTGCGTGGGGACGATGCTCTCGCAGCTGCTGACGGTCCACCAGTGGCCCGCGCGCTTGGAGGTGCCGCTCGAACGCTCGCTCAAGCTGGAATACGCCTCTCCCATCTCGGGCGGCTACCGCGAGCGCATGGTCTTCAACGACGAAGTGCCCTTGCCGTGGGCCGATGCCGCAGCGGTCAAGAGCCCGGCAACCTACCGCGCCAAGCACGCGGCCGCGCGCGTCTGCCTCTTCGTTGACCTGCTCACCGATATGAAGTTCCTGCAGACGGGGGCCGACTCGACCATCGGCAACTGTATGAACCCCGATCAAACGCCCTACTACGACGTCGACGAAGTCCTCAATGTGGCCACCTTCACCGCCGAGCAGTTGGCCGAGAAGATCTACCCCTCGCTGGCCAAAGGCTGCCCGGTGGGCGTGGAGATCATGTACGAGAACCGGATGGGCCATGCGGTCATTATCGATGGCTGGGACGCACGCGATGCCTCGGCCGTGCCCAAAATCCACCTCAACTACGGCTGGGAGGGCCTCTACGACGGCTGGTACGAGCTGCTCAAGACGCCCGACACCCTGCGCAACCTCTCCCTCGGCTTCCGCCCCAAACCGCGCGCGCAGTTTGCCCCCCTGCCCAACCGCACCGCCGGCAGCGCTTCGCTCGCTTGGAACTTCCCGGCCTACTGGAGCAATCGCGGCCTCACCGGCTGGACGCTCGCGTGCGAGAGCACCGCAGGGCAGTCCCCGCAAACCCTCACCGACCCCTTTACCGCGCTGCTCGACCCCGTGGTGGCCCTCGACACGCAGAACGAGCGCAAGCCCCTCTTCGCCGTCGGCCGCATCACCGATGGCTCGCACGATGCCACCAACGGCAGCGCCGAGGCCAACTACCTCCTCGTGACCACCGTCCTCGACGTCCACGCCAAAACCTACACCTGGCCGCAACTCTTCGTGCCCGAGGCCGCTTCCACCCTCTCCTTCCGCGCGCAGAGCTGCTATGCCCGCAACGAGCCGCTCGTGCTCGAGCTCCGCGCCGGCAACGCCCCCTGGCGCGTCCTCCACACCTTTGCCTCCGCCGACGAGACCAAGGGCACCGAGGAGGCCATCAGCCTTCCCCTGGGCGAGTTCGCCAATCGCCCCTGCCAGCTCCGCCTGCGCCTGCAGCGCGAGCGCTTCGCCGCCACCGGCACCGAGGCGGTCTACGAGAACCAAGTGGCCTACCGCCTGCGCGATTGGCAGATCTCCCAGGCTACGCCGCTCGTCGCCGCCGGGGAGGTCACCTTGAGCGACCCCACCGCGCGCACCTACACCGCCGAAGGCCTCGCCGAGGGCACCGCTTACGCTTGGCGCATCACCCCGCAGTTTGCCGAGGGCTCGCCCGAAGGCCTCGCCTCCGCCCCCGTTTCGACCCTCGCGGCGAGCACCGGCGCCGCTCTGCCGGAGATCCTCGCGGTCACCTCCCCCGCCGGAACGGCCTTGGATGAAGAATGCCGCCGCGCCTGCGCCCCCGCCGGGCGGACCACCCTGCGCGTCAAGCTCTCCACCGGCGCCACCCCGCTTGCGCCCCTCTGCCAGAACCGCGACCTCCTCTCGGAAGCGGATTTCTCCATCACCGACCGCGGCAGCGACACCTACGACCTCTCCTTCACGATGGCCGGCAAGTCCGCCAAGGCCATCTCCGCCTACACCTCCAACGCCCTCCTCCTCACCCTGCGCGCCACCGATACCGATGGCAACCTCGCCGCGCGCGATGTGCTGCTCCAATTCGTCGCCGGCACCGCCTCCGATCCCAACCCCGAGACCGGCGAAGTCGACCCCGGCGACACCCCCGAAGCCGGCGGCACCGGCGAACCGGCCCTCGGCGGCGACCAGACCGCCCGCCAGGCCACCGAGGTGCTCACCGCAGAGGGCAACCTTCTGCGCTTCGCCCCCGGCCTCACCTATGCCGAGGGCACCTGGAGTGGCTGGGTGGATAACAGCAAGATTGGCAACAGCACCACCGCCTTTGCCTGGGCCGCCCCGGCCGCCAACGCCCTAGCCTGGTGGCTCGCAAACTACCGCAAGCAGGGCGGCACCCTCTCCCCCGGCACCGCCGAAGCCGCCTACATTGGCGAGAGCGCCACAAGCGCCGGTGGCTACGATTCGCCCATCGCCGATGTCTTCCCCGATTGCTGGAGCACGGCCGCGAACGACTACCAGCCCCTCTACGCCCTGCAGTGGCTCTTCGATGGCACCTACCTGGCGATGGGGGATGGCTGGCCCGCCCTCAACTCCTCCGCCCTGCCCACCGGCCTGGTACGCAGCGCTATCGCCTCGACGCTCATCCCCGACCTGAAGGCCTACATCGGCGAGAGCTCCTCCTCCTACACCGCGCTGGGCACCGGCCAGGCCGCCGTCACGCAAGCCTTCTCCGACTACCTCCTCGATAACCTCACGCACGGGCCGATTATGGTGGCCACGAACACCTCCTACCTCACTATCTGGGGCGTGGAGGCCCAACAGGTCGGCACCGCCGAGGCCCCGGCCTGGTCGGTGACGACCGTCTACGCCACCGACCCCACCAGCGCCCCTTCGGCCCTGGAAGCGCTCCCCTATAATAGCGCCTATTACGCCTGGGGCAGCTACTCGCCCCGCCTGGGCGAAGAGACGCTCGTCTACCGCACCATCCCCGTCTACGCCTATGGCCACGCCAATGGCCAGGCTTCGAGCGGCGAAGTGGTCACCCCGGACCCCGACCCGGAGCCCGAGCCCGACCCTACGCCCGGCGAGACCCCCGACCCGGCCGCCGACCCGGTCATCCCCGACGAGGACCTGGGCGGCCACTATCCCTACGAGATCCACCGCAGTTACTGGATTGCCCGCTGGGAGGCCATCCGCCAGGGCAAGCTCCTCTTCGTGCTCAGCGGCGCGGATTGGTGCAGCTGGTGCTCGCGCGTGAAGGATTACTTGAAGACCATCCCCGACTTTGAGAAGGACTTTGTGGTCTACTTCGCTTCGCGCGACTCCTACGACTATTCCCCCTACTTCTCCGGCGGTCTACCCCAATACGGCACGGCCGACCCTCGCCAGGCCAACCCCTTCGCCGGCGTGGCGCAGAGCGATGGCTCGATGGCCTGGTCCAATGTCTGGACCGCTGCCGGCTCGGGGCTACTCTATGCGCGCCGGGGCTACGACGAAGCGAGCATCGCGGCGGCCGTCAGCACGGCACGCGCAGCTTACCCCGGCGGCCCTTCGGTGGGCGACGTGGCGGCCCCGGCGCTCACGCTCAAGGGCCCGACGCACGTCCTCGCCGGATCGCCCACGGCCTACACCCTGGCCGTCACCTTCCCCGACAGCGTGGAGATGGCGCTCGACCACCGCGTGAAGTGGGAGGTGCTCTCGGGCAACGCCACGATCACCGAGGCGGGGGTGCTCACCGCCACGGCCCCCGGCGACATCACCCTGCGCGCCACCAACTTCCACGACTTCCCCGGCACCTCCGCCGAGCTCGCCGTCACGGCCTTGGAAGCCTCGGCCATCACCGCGCTCTCCATCCCCGTCGAGTCACTCAATCTGGCCCTCGACGCCACCCCGCAGCTCCCCTGCCTGGCCACCTTCAGCGATGGCACGCAGGCGGCCATCCTCCCCTCCACCTGGTCGGTGGCCTACGTGGAGAACTCCTTCTCGAGCCTCCCGAACTTTGGCACGGGCTACACCCCCGAGCCCAAGCTCGCTGCCGATGGCACCCTCAGCTACGTCAACCCCTCCGTGGCGAACCACAAGCTCTCCGTCACCGCCGCGATGGAGGGCGGCCCCTCAGTCACGCGCGAAGTGACGGTCTACGGGCCGCGCCAGATGATCCCCTCGCAGGTCACGCTGCTCAGCAACCCGCGCGTCTCGGCCGGGTCGGTTATCCGTCTCAAGGTCAGCGAGCTGAGCTACAACGACGGCACGGAGGTCAAGACCACCAGCGAGACCGCCCTGGCCAACTACTACCTCACCGTGAACGAAGGCTACTCCACCGTGGCCTCTTCCCGCACGCCCGATTGGACGATTGCCCTCGGGCCGAGCTTCGCCACCGCGCCCAGCGGCTCGACCCTCTCGGCGAAGGTCGCCGCCTCCGCGCAGAACAGCGCCTACACCTCCTACGAGGCCTGGCCCAACCTCACCCACGCCCTCACCTACATCCCCGCCGGCGAGGTCGTCGAGCAAGGGCAATACGGCAACGTCCCCTCCGGCTGGCTGGAGGCCTACTTCCCCGGCACGGAGCACACCGCCGCCCAGGCCCAGGCCGATAGTGATGGCGACGGCTATGCCAACTGGGAGGAGTTCATCCTCGGCACCGAGCCCGACCAGGCCGCCGATGCCTTCGCCTTCACCTCGCAGCACTTCTCGGCGATGGTGAGCGATGCCACTATCAACCTCTACT
Source organism: Candidatus Spyradenecus sp. (assembly GCA_051884775.1). GTDB lineage: Bacteria > Verrucomicrobiota > Kiritimatiellia > RFP12 > DVOR01 > Spyradenecus. The sequence continues at coordinate 9,047 of JBJEVY010000081.1, forward strand.
ACAAGGTAATGTACACCCTCCGCTCCGGCCGCGAATACACCCTCCAAGCCAAGGTCAACTGGGCCGACCCGTGGCAGGACGTGGGCATCATCGACGCCGATAAGCGCACCCAGCCTGAGATCCTCAACCAGCCTCTGGCTGACAGCGCCAACTTCTTCCGCGTCACCGTTCGCTTCAGCAAGGAGAGCGGCAGCTATAACTACACCGAGGAGGCCGTCACCCCCAATGGTCTGGCCATCGCCCCCGGCGCGGTGCTCGAGCTCGATGGCGCCCAGCCCCTCGCGCTCACCGCCCTGGCGATGGATGACTACGCCCCCGGTACCCCCCTCATCCGCCTCCCCGAGGGTCTCACCCCCGGCACCGTCATCCTCTCGGCCCCCGCCAACTGCGCGCGTTGGATGGCCTGCTTCCGCCCCGAGGACCCCGCCATCTACGCCTTCGAGGTTAACGCCTCCGCCGATGGCAAGCGCCTGGAGCTCGCCGTGGCCAGCCCGGTCAACCCGCAGCCCAAGCCGCCGACAGGCGACCCCACCGGCGACTTCCGCGAGGATATCAAGGCGCGCCTTGCCGAGGCTGCCCGCGCCGCCGGCTTCACGCAGGACTTTACCCTGCGCCTGCCCGAGCGCGATGGCTCCTTCGCCGAGCCTGCCGTTGACCGCGTCCAGGATGTGATGGACTGCTTCTCGGGCCTCGCCCTCGAGCCGAACGCCGCCGAGAACACCCTCACCATCCACTATGCCTTTGGAATCGACTCGATGGCCTTCGTCACCCTCGAGGGCACCCCCTGCGTCGTCTTCGGGGCAAAGGTGACCAGTCAGGTGCCCGGCGCCGATGAGCCCTCGCAGGCCGACTTCGCTGAAGGGGCCACCCTCGCACTCTTGAGTCGCGCGAACCTTGGCGAAACGAGCGCCCAGGCCACCGCCACGGAGGTGACCGACCCCTCCGGCGCCACCGAAGGCCAATGCGCCACCCCCGGTCAGCGCTACTTCCGCTACCCCCTCCCGCAGAGCTCCGGCACGCGCTTCTTCTCAATAAAAGTTTCCCGCTAGGGCATGTGGGGGCGATGACATAGCTCCTACGGACTTGCTCGCCCCCACCCCCCTCGGGAGCGCGGGGCGCTTCGGGCCCCTCCGCCATCGGCACGCGCAGCGGCGCAGGGGGCAACGCCCCTGCGCCCCAAGAATGCCTGCCCCCGGTTCCCTCCACCCTTCCAATGGCCCTTCCCCCGCTCAGAGGTAGGGCCTACCTCGCCTCGCCCTAGGGCCTACCTCGAAGTGACCTAGGGCCTACCTCGAAGTGACCTAGGGCCTACCTCGCCTCGACCTAGGGCCTACCTCGAAGTGACCTAGGGCCTACCTCGAGATGAGCTAGGCCCTATCGCGCGCGTACGCCCGCGCGCGTGCGTACGAGCAGGCGCGTTCATAGTTATGGTAGGCGAATAAACTGCGCGCAGCGCGGCGCGCGTTGTGTTATAGTAGCACTATGAAGTTCTCAAGCAAGTTGATTGTTCGGAAGGCGCTGCTGGCGGCGGTGGTCGGGGTGGCGGTGTTGCTGTTGGGGGATGTTTTTCAGCGGTGGACGCGGCCGCGGGCGGAGGAGGTGCTGGCGCAGTTGCACGCCGAGAAGGTGATGGTGCAGAGCCTGACGGTGAATGGGCGCGCGTTGGTGGCCGAGTTGTGGCGTCTGCCGGAGACCTCGAGCGCGGCCCCGTTGCGCAAGGCGGGGGGAAAGGCGTTGGTGGTGGGGAAGTTGGTCTACCTCTTTCAAGGCGATGAACTGACGCGCTCGCGCGGGGCGTGCACCTATCCGCAGGACTTCCCGGCGCTGGCGCTGACGTGCGACTATGTGGTGGAGGCGGGGTTGGCGCAGTATGTGACGGGGCGGACGCGGTCGTTGCCGGAGTCTGTTTCGGGCGAACTGGCGGCCTCGGCGCAGGCGGCGGGGTGGGAAGCGGTTGGGGCCGGGGTGTGGAAGCGCGGGGGCGAGGTGTTGGTGGCGCAGATTTCCGAGCGCGAGCAGGAGACGTATGTGGCGCTGATGAAGACGAAGGAGCAGTGAGATGAAGCAGAAGATTGTCTTGGCGGCTGCGGTGGTGGCGGGGCTCTTGGCGGCCTTTCTCACCGGGTCGTACATCAGCTCGCGCGAACGGGCGTTGCAGGCGGAGAAGGAGGCCTTCAATCGGCGCAATCGCCTGGTGGAGGCGGTGGTGCTGGCCAAGTCGCTCCCCGCGGGGGCCAAGCTGACGATGGAGGATTTGGGGGTGATGGAGTTCCCGGAGCGGGCGCTGCGCGAGCAGTCGATTCGGCCGGATGGGAACATTGCGCTGCGCCTGGTGGGGCGGCGCCTGGCGGTGGGGGTCTCGGCCCGGCAGCCGCTGATGTGGAGCGATATCGAGGGCGGCGCGCCGGATGATCGCGGCCTCTCGGGGCTGCTGCGCCCGAAGATGCGCGCACTCTCCATCTCGGTCTCAAGCACGGCGAGCGTGACGAATATGGTGCGGCCGACCGACCACGTGGACGTGCTGGGGACCTTTACGCTGCCGAGCAAGCAGGTGGAGGGGGCCACCGAGCTCGTCACGATGACCATCTTGCAGGATGTCTTGGTGCTGGCCACCGGGCAGGAGACGGCGAGCTCCTACCGCGGCGGGCGCGTGAACTACTCGCAGGTCACCCTTGAGGTCTCTCCGCACGAAGCCGAGGTGCTCACCTTTGCCGAGCAGATGCGCGGGCGCTTGACGCTGACCCTGCGCAATCCCGAGGACCTTCACTACGAAAAGGAGCTGCCGCAGGTGGACTTCGCGCGCATTCGCCAGACCCTCGAGGGGATGAACGAACGCCGGCAGAAGGAGATTCTGCATAAGCGTTAAGCGGCTATGAACTACCAAATCACCATCGCCATCCCCGGTCAGGCCGTTCGGCAGATCGTCTTCCCCTGCGGCGCCTACTTGGTTGGACGCGGGCTTGATTGCCCCCTGCATGTGGAGGATGCCAGCGTCAGCGAACTGCACGCCAAGCTCATCCTCACCCCCAGCGAGGTCTGGATCGAGGACTTGGGCTCCTCCAATGGCACAATGGTCAATGCCGTGCCCATTCGCGAGCCGCGGCGATTGGATGACCGTGCCGTGGTGACCGTGGGGAGCTCTGTCTTCCGCGTTTCGCCGGTGGCGGCCCCGGCGGCCCCCGCCCCCGCGCAAGTGGCCGCTGCGCAGGCTCCGGCTGCCGTGCCCCAGCCGCCGCCCCCGCCCGCTCCCGAGCCCAAGCCCGATCCGCTGGCCGCCATCCGCGCCGAGGTCAAGGCGCAGATCCATGCCGAGCTGGTCAAGCGGCTGGACCTCAAGCGCCTAGCCACCAGTTCGCTCTCCGCCGAGGCGCTCGGCGGACGCGTCCGCGAGACGCTTCAGGCCATTTTGGCCGAAATCACCGCGCGCAAGGCGCTGCCGGCGGGGCTGGACGCGCAGGCGCTGGAGGAGGAGCTCTACAACGAGTCGGTCCGCCTGGGGCCTATCGAGACCTTCCTGGCCGATGAGAGCGTCACCGAGATTATGGTCAACGGCCCCCAGCAGGTCTATGTGGAGCGCCACGGCAAGTTGGAGCGCTCGCCGCTGACCTTTATGGATGAGGCGAGCGTGATGGCGGTTATCGAGCGGATTGTCTCGCCCCTCGGCCGGCGCATCGATGAGAGCCAACCCTATGTGGATGCGCGCTTGGCCGATGGTTCGCGCGTCAATGCCATTATCCCGCCCCTCTCGCTGATTGGCCCGTGCATCACCATCCGCAAGTTCGCCAAGCGCGTCCTGACGGTGGAGGACTTCATCCGCTTTGGCACCTGGACGCAGGCGATGGCCGACTTCCTCAGGGTCTGCGTGCTGTTGCGCAAGAACATTATCGTGGCCGGCGGCACGGGGTCGGGCAAGACCACCCTGCTGAATGTCCTCTCGGGCTTCATTCCGCCGAGCGACCGCATTCTCACCATCGAGGACGCCGCCGAACTGCGCCTCAATCAGCCCCACGTGGTCCGCCTGGAGGCCCGTCCGCCGAACATTGAAGGGCGCGGCGCGGTGACCATTCGCGATTTGGTGCGCAATGCGCTGCGCATGCGTCCGGACCGCATTATCGTGGGCGAGTGCCGCGGCGGGGAGAGCTTGGATATGCTCCAGGCGATGAATACCGGCCACGATGGCTCGCTCACCACCGTTCACGCCAACTCGCCGCGCGATGTCATCAGCCGTCTGGAGACGATGGTGCTGATGTCGGGCGTGGAGCTGCCCAGTCGGGCCATTCGCGAGCAGATTGCCTCGGCCGTGGACCTGGTGGTGCAGGAAGCGCGCCTGGCCGATGGCTCGCGCCGCATCGTCTCGGTCACGGAGGTGATGGGGATGGAGGGCACGCAGATTGTGATGCAGGAGCTCTTTACCTTCCGCCAGCGTGGGGTCGACCCCCAGGGCCGCATCTTGGGCGACCTGGTGGCCACGGGCACGATGCCCTCCTTCTACGACACGCTCTCCTCGCGCGGGCTGAGCCTGGATCCGGCCCTCTTTGCGCCCGAGGGCGAGGGAGGGTTGCGGTGATCTTCTGGACCACCCTCCTCTTGGCCGCCTTGGCCGCCGGCACCCTCACCTGGGGTTTGGCCGCGGCCTTCGCCGAGGGGGCCGCCTCCGCCGCCGGCACCTACGAGCGCGAGATGTCCCAGTCGCTTGAGGCCATGTTCCTCTTCGTGCCGGCCAAGCGGCTGGTCGACCTGGGGTGGATGGCGGCTGCACTCGTCTTCCTGTTGGAGATGCTCCCCTTCTGCCGGTTGGAGCCGGTGTGGACGCTGCCCGCCGGGCTCTGCGTGGCCGGTTCGTTCGCAGCCGGGGCCTTCTTCCTGCCGCGCCTGGTGGTGCGCCATCTGCGCGCCCGCCGTCTGGAGCGCTTCAATCTGCAGTTGCTCGAAGCGCTGCCGGCGATGGCCAATGCGCTGCGCGCCGGCTTCTCCATCAATCAGGCCTTCGACGCGGTGGCCCAGGGCTCCACCGGCCCCATCCAGCAAGAGTTCTCCCTGATGCTCCACCAGATGCAGGTGGGCGTCTCCTTCTCCGAAGCCCTCGCTGAGCTCGACCGCCGCGTGGGGAGCGAAGATCTCACCCTCGTCTGCACCGCCATCGACATCGCCCGCCGCTCCGGCGGTAACCTCACCGAAATCTTTGAGACAATTGCCCAGACCATTCGCGCGCGTCTGCGCATTGCCCAGCACGTCAAGTCCCTGACCGCCCAAGGCCGCCTGCAGGGGCTTATCATCGGCGCGATGCCCTTCCTTTTGGCCGGCGGGCTGACGCTCTTCAAGCCCAAGTTGATGCTCCCCTTCCTCTGCTCGCTTCCCGGCGCGCTCACCCTCCTGGCCGTCTGTGCCCTCGTGGCCTCCGGCGGCTGGATGATCCGCAAGATTATTACCATCGACGTTTAGCCCCCCATGCTCCTCTTCTGGTCCGCCCTCTTCCTTTGGGCCGCGAGCGCCGCGGCGTTGGCCTGGTATGTCCTCTTCTACGCCACGCGCGTGACCTACGTTACCCTCGCCGATGGCCGCGCCCAGCTCCGGAGCCTGCCGCTCCCCTTCCGTCTGCTCCTGCCCTTCACGCAGAACCTCGACCCCCTCCTCCGGCGCGAGAGTTTCTCGCAGACCGCCGCCTCCGCCGCCTGGCAACTCACCGCCGCCGGCTACGATGGCCTCCTCTCCGGCCGCGAGTTCGTGGCCCTCAAGCTCCTGCTTCCCTTCGCCGCCGCCCTCCTCCTGGCGCTGCTCTTCATCCCCCTGGGCTTCGATGCCTCGCTCCCCTGGCTGATGGGCACCCTCCTGGCCTGGATGTGGCCGCTCCACTGGCTCCGCCGCGAACGCGCCCGCCGCGCCAAGGCGATCCTCCGCGCCCTCCCCTTCGTCCTCGACCTCCTGACTCTCTCAGTCGAAGCCGGGATGGACTTCATTGGCGCCATCCAACGCAACTGCGCAATGCGTAAGCCCGATCCCCTCAACGAGGAGCTCCTGCGGATGCAGCGCGAAATCCAAATCGGCACCACCCGCAAGGTCGCCCTTGCCAACCTCGCCGACCGCGTCCGGATCCCTCAAGTCCGCACCCTCACCAACGCCCTCATCCAGGCCGACGAACTGGGCGTCTCCATCGGCACCATTCTGCGCATCCAGGCCGAGCAGCTCCGCCAAGACCGCTTTGAGCGCGCCGAAAAGCTCGCCCACGAAGCCCCCACCAAGCTCCTCTTCCCGCTGCTCCTCTTCATCTTCCCGGCCACGATTATCGTCCTCCTCGGCCCCATTCTCGCCAATGTCTTGCGCGACTTTGCGTAACGCGCGTGTTCTGAAGGGCTTGTTGGTGGCCACCCCGCACGCCGCACCCTTCCCTTTATGCTATAGTATGCGTTGAAAGGAGCGCATGATGGGCTTTTTGATTGGGTTTCACTTGGGCACGCAACGTCGGGTGCAGACCGGGCCGCTGACGAAGAAGCAGGCGGTGGGGGCGCTGGTGATTGTGTTGGTGGTGACGTCGGTCTTCCAGGGCTTGTTATATTGGTGGCCGTTGTGGCAGATGCAGCAGGTGCGCGCAAGCGAGCGGGTGGAGGCGGAGCTTGTGGCTGCCGAGCCGCTCAAGGAGGGCGTGCGCCTGACGTTGGCGGACCCGGTGAGCGGCACCGAGCAGCAGTGCACCTGGAGTGCAGAGCAGGCGAGCGAGCGTCTGCAGGTGCTCAATGGGCCCGAGCGGCAGGTTCCTTGCCGGCGGTTGGCGGATGGAACGCTCGAGCCGATGGTCTTTGCCCTGGCGCCGTGGTTGCTGCGCGTGGGTCTGGCGCTCTTTCTCACGATCTTCTTGGGAGCCTTTGGCGGGGTGTCGGCGGAGGCCTTTGCCTGGACGCGGCGCCATCGGCTGGCGTGCGCCTGTGGGCTGATGTCGCTGCCGTTGGTGAGCGCGCTGGCGCTGTCGGTGATGGTCGACTCCGCCAGCGTGGTCTTGCTCCATCTGCTGCTCTTCCCCTTGCCTTACGCGGCGGTGTGGCGGGCGTTGGGGCCCGAGCGCGGCGAAGCGGCGCCGGAGCACTCGCTCCTGGCGTGGTTGCGGGAGACGCGCCGCGTTGCGTGGGTCGTGCCGGTCTTTGGTCTGGCGGCGGTTGCGGCTGGCGTGGGCTGCTTCATTGGCGATGGCGTGCGCCTGACCCAGGCGGGCCGGTCGTTGCGCGAGCGCGAGCGCGTCGAGCTCACCCCCTGCGGCGCGTGGACCACAACCTCCTCCAGAGGCCGCCACGGCGGCGGCAGGACCACCACCTTTCACCTCTTGGCCGCCTACACCGTGGGTCAGCGCACCTACTTTGCGCACTGGACCACCAAAGAGGTCTTCTCCCTCAGTGCCGAGGCCACCGACCGCGCCCACCGAAACATTCGCGCGCTTCGCAGCGGCTACAAGCGCTCCGGCTCGGTGGCGGCGGGCGACCCCACCGATGTGCTTCCCTGTGAGGCGGGGCCCGAGGAGCATCCCTTGCGCGGCCAGTCGCCCGCTGTCGCAGACTATCTCCTGCGTCTGGGCGGGACGCTCGCGCTCTTGATGGGGGCCGGGCTGCTCTCCGCCGTCTGCCCGCTGCCCGGCCAAGCGCGCGTCTACCGCTACAAGCAGGATAACACCCTCTGCCTGGCCGCGCCGCAGCAGGCCGCCGGGTACCTCTGCGTGGCATTGCCCGCGTTGCTGCTGGTCTCCTGCTGCCACTTTGTCGCCCTCTGGCGGGTGGGGCTGGGCATTCCGGTGCTCCAGCTGCTTCTGCTCTTGCCGCTGCCGGTGGGGGCGGGAATCTGCGCTGCGATCTTCCGCCGGAAGGCCCGGAAGGCAACGACACTCCATTGCCGCGCGCTGGGGCCGGGCGCCTGGGAGGTGGAGCTCTTGCCCCACGGTCGGTGCTTGAGCAAGGTTGAGGCCGACGGCCAGGCGCTCGCCATCGACCGCGCCGGCGTGGGCACTTGGCGCTTCACCGTGCCGCCCGAGGCCCGCGAACTCCTGGTGCTCACGGGCGACAAGCAGGTGCTCGTGCTGCGCTCGGAATAGACCCTCGGTCAGGGGTGTGTTAGAATGGGGGCTATGAACAAGCGCATTGCAATCGCCTGCGGGGGGACCGGCGGGCACATTCATCCGGCGCTGGCGGTGGCCGATTGCCTCCGCGAGCAGGGCGCCGAACTCTCGCTCATCCTCTCGGGTACGCGCCAGGCCGAGGCACCGACCGCGGCCGCCTGGCAAGGGCCGCTCCTGAAGTCGGGCGCGCGGCCGATCCGCGACCCGCGGAACCTGCTGGCCGTGCTACGCTGTCTGCGCTTCCTGCGGCGCGAGCGGCCGGCGGTGCTCTTCGCGACGGGGGGCTACACCTCCTTTGCGCCGGTGGTGGCCGCGCGGTTGCTGAAGATCCCGGTGGTGCTGCACGAGGCGAATAGTCTGCCCGGCAAGGCCGTGCGCTGGCTCTCGCGCCATCTGCGCGTGGAGGCGGTGGCCACGAGCTTCCCGGAGAGCGCGGCTAAGCTGCCGTGGGCGCGGTGTGTGCAGACCGGGCTGCCCGTGCGGCGGGGCGTCTTGGAGGCGTTGGCGCGGGCGCAGGCGGTGGAGAAGGCGGAGGGGCAGCTGACGGTGTTGGTGACGGGGGGGAGCCAGGGGGCGCGGGGGATGAACCGCCTGGTGGCGCCGATTCTGGCCTCGCTGGCGCAGAGTGACCCCAAGGTGCGCATTATCCACCAGTGCGGCGCGGCCGACTGCGAGGAGATGGCGCGCATCTATGCCGCCACGCCCGGTCAGGTGACCATCGCGCCCTTCCTGGAGGATATGGGCACGGCCTACGGTCAGGCCGATGTCGTCATCGCTCGCGCCGGGGCCGCGACCTGCTTCGAGATCGCCGCCTGCGCCGTGCCGGCGATTCTCATTCCCTTGCCAACGGCCGCCGAGCACCACCAGCACGTCAATGCCGAGGCGCTCGTTCGCTCCGGCGGGGCGCTGCTCTTCGACCAGATCTCCGGCGAGCCGATGCAGTTGGCCGAGGCTATCCGCCAGCTTTACTCCGACCCCCTCCTGCGCAAGATGATGCACCAGGCCCTCGCCGACCTCCCCAAGCCCGATGCCGCCGCTGCCTGCGCCGAGCTGATCTGGAGAACGGTGAAGGGGCCGGAGCTCGCTTCGCTCGCGTGAGGTGCGCCTGACGGCGCGTGAGGTGCCGCTTCGCGGCGAGAGGTGCGGGCTGCGCCCGCGCGAGGTGCGCCTCCGGCGCGTTGTAAGGGTTTTGCAGTGGCCTGCTCCGCCAGGCCACATCACGGCCCGTAGGGCCTCCTCACGCGAGCGTAGCGAGCACCTCACGGCGGCTTTGCCGCCACCTCACAAGGCACAAAGCAGGGCGCGCCGGATGGCGCGCCCTGCTTTGTGCTGTTGCAAGCGCAGCGGCTTACATCATCCCGCCCATGCCGCCATCGGGCATCGCCGGGGCGGGGGTCTTGGGCTCGGGGATTTCGGTGATCATGCACTCGGTGGTGAGCAGGAGGCCGGCAATGGAGGCGGCGTTCTGCAGGGCCGAGCGGGTCACCTTCGCCGGGTCGAGGACGCCGGCCTTGACGAGGTCGACGAACTCGCCGGTGGCGACGTTGTAGCCGGTGGAGCCGGTTTCGCCCTTGACCTTCTCGACGATCAGCGCGGCTTCGAGGCCGGCGTTGGTGACGAGCTGGCGGAGGGGGGCTTCCATCGCGCGGCCGAGGATCTCGGCGCCGATCTTCTCATCGCCCGAGAGCGCGGCAGCGCACTTTTCAACGGCGCCCTGGCAGCGGAGGAGAGCCACACCGCCACCGGGGACGATACCCTCTTCAACGGCAGCACGGGTGGCGTGGAGCGCGTCGTCCACGCGGTCCTTCTTCTCCTTCATCGCGGCCTCGGTCTGGGCGCCAACCTTGATGACGGCGACGCCGCCGGCGAGCTTGGCGAGGCGCTCCTGGAGCTTCTCGCGGTCGTAGTCGG
>JBJEVY010000082.1:0-18776 GCA_051884775.1 Candidatus Spyradenecus sp.
ATCGCACGATGCGCGGCGATTATCATTCGAAACCGAGACGCGCCCCAGCACGACCAGCTGACTGAGGGTATTGGTCCCCTCCAGGAAGACGAAGAGCCGGTCGGAGGTCAAACAGAAGCGGGCATCGTCCACCACCACATTGTCGGTGAGCACGGCCACGGCCTCCTTGTAGTTGTACTCCATCTTGTCGGCCGTAATCTTGGTATCGCGCAGGGCAATCTGCTGCTGCGGGGCGCTCTTGGCAGGCCCGGCCAACGCCTCACGCGCGGCGGCCATCCCGTCATCATCCTCCGCAGCCCAGGCCACCACGGCCACGGTCAGCGCACTCAACAGTCCAAACCATCTCATCATCTGCTTCATATCCGTCCCTCTCAAAACAAGCCACGCGCGGAGAAGTCCGCCTTACCAAGCCGCCCGGTATCAATCCGAGCCCGGCGCAAAATCTTTACATACTGCGTCTCGAAATCAATCAACGCCCCCACCCCGGACAAGCTATCCGCGCCAAAGCGCCCATGGATCCGCCCCTTGACCACCGCCAGTTGCTTAGTGCGATCCACAAGCACCTCCTCGGCATCCAGTGCGCCGGCGAGCGAGCCATCTTCGCGATAGTGCTCCACATGCACATTCCGCGCCCGAACGCCCTGCATATCCAGCGTCACCCACGCCTCCTTGGCAAAGACCATCGTCTTCGCCCGGCCACTGGGCCAACTCTGCACCGGCAAACGCACCTGTTTTGCCGGTGCGCCTAGCGTCTCTGGGGATTCGCGCATCTGCGTGAGCAGCGAACGGTAACGCTCCGGGTCGCCCGGCGCGCTATACCGCGCCAACGCCGCCTCACTCAGCCGCTCCTCGGCCTCGGGCGACGGCGCGGCCGGCGCCCGGCCACCTAGGCCCAGCGCCAGCACCGTCAACAGCAAGCAGCCAACAAACCTCATGGAGCCTTCACAATCGCATCAATCTTCTGCAGCTTCGTCAAGAGCGCCTCCAGCGCGCTGAAGGCAATCGCATTTGCCGCATCCGAAAGCGCCTCGGGCGGGTTGAAGTGCGTTTCCATAAAGAGCCCATCCACGCCCGTGGCCACCGCTGCACGCGCCAAGGCCGGCGCCCAGCGCCCATCGCCGCCCGAACCCGAGCCCAACCCGCCGGGACGCTGCACGCTGTGCGTGGCATCAAAGACCACGGGATAGCCCAGCTCGCGCATCACCAGGAGCGAACGCATATCCGCCACCAAGTTGTGATAGCCAAAGCTCGCCCCGCGCTCGGTGAGCACAATCTTCGTGTTCCCCTCGGATTCCACCTTCCGCACCACATTGACCATATCCTCCGGGGCCAGGAACTGTCCCTTCTTGATATTCACCACCCGCCCGGTCTTCGCTGCGGCCACCACCAAATCCGTCTGCCGACAGAGAAACGCGGGGATCTGCAGCACATCGCAAACCTCCGCCACCGGCGCGCACTGCCACGGCTCGTGAATGTCGGTCACCACTGGCACATTAAAGCGCCGCTTCACCTCTGCGAGCGTCTCAAGCCCCTTCTCCAGCCCTGGGCCGCGATAGGCCGAGAGACTCGTCCGGTTTGCCTTGTCAAACGAAGCCTTGAAGATATACGGAATCCCCAGCCGCCCGGTCAGCTCCACCAACGCCTCGGCCAATTCCAAGCACGCCTCGTGACTCTCAATCACGCACGGCCCGGCCATCAACGTCAAGCCACCCGCGCCAAACGAAACCCGATCGTTCACGTTCACAACTGTGCAGTCTGCCATAAACACTTTTCCTTCCGTTTAGGCGTATTCTATCAAAGACCACCCCCTAGCGCAAGGACCTTGCGCCCCCTTTTGCGCCCTTTTTTGGCCCTTCTAGGCCTGCTGAGCGGGAGGAACCCCGCAAACCGTGCCCACGCAAGTGGGGGGCTACTTGCCCCCACACGCCTCGGCAGCGCGATAAGGTCGCGCCTGCGAACTTACGCGCCCTGCTCCCGGGAACATGGGGCGCTCCCCCGGCGGAGGTGGCCGAGGCGGATGATCCCTCCATTGGAGCGGCCGGGGGTGCTGGGCGGGTGCGGCAGCGGGAAGGGTCGCCAACGGTTTTGCAGTGGCCTGCTCCGCCAGGCCACACGCCCGGGGGCCAAAGCGAACCCGGGGCGAGGGGTTATTCTGGGCGGGAGACTTGGAGGGTGAAGAAGGCAGTGGCGCCGGCGGCAGTGAGGGGCACCCGGAAGTAGCGACGGCCGGGGGTGGAACACGCGCCGAGGGTGAAACCCGTTTCGTCGGTGACCGGCTCGGCGCCGGAGAGCTCGGCCGAGGATTGATCCATGGCCGCTCGTGTATGGAGCGACAGGCGGGCCTCGGGGGCGAAGTCAACCGGGGCGGAAACTGCGCGGCCGGCCGGGGGCTCGCTTGCCACACGCGCGCCGAAGACGAGGTAGGGAACATCCTCCACGGTGACAAAGCGAAGGGTATCGATGGCGAAGTCGACATGCACCGTCAGCGCCCCCGCATCGGCATCAGGAACAATGGCGAGGTTATTGAAGCAGCGGAGCAGGTCGTTGACCTCCTCGACCTTCGGCTCGCGGGCTTCTCCCCCACCCCGGCGCAGATGCACCGCGAAGTCCTGCGCAAAACCGGCCTCGCGCGCCACCTCGGTCAGTCGATCGCGCACCTCGGGGTGGAAGGTGCCGCTATCGCCCGCCGGCGGACGCGGCCGGGGGTTGGCCGCAGGGTTGGCAACCAATTCGAGGCGCGTGCCCACTTCGCGGACCGAGAAGGCGTAGCGATCGGGCGCCTCGGGGGCGAAGCATGCCATCCAGCGCTGGCAGCTCTTGGGCGCGGAGAGGATGACCGTGCCAGCGGCGAGGCCCTCGGGCAGGCGGATCCTAGGCGTGCCGGGAGCGTAGTCATCCATCGCCAGGGCCGTGAGGGCCAGGGGCTTGGTGCCGTCGAGTTCCAAGAGCGCGTTCGGAGCGATGGCCAGCCCGTCGGGGATGAAGGTCTGCGCGCTCACGCTCTGCCCGCCGCTCTCGCGGGAGTAACCGACAACGACGCGGAAGAAGTTGGCTCGATCGGCCAAGGCGGCGTCGTAGAGCGTGGGCGAGGTGCGCTTATCCGCATCGATGAGGCCAACGGACTGCCATTCGTCTCCCCAAGCTTCCTTGGCTTGAAGGGTGTACTCACGGCCGGAGCGCACCGTGAACATCACCTTATAATAGAGGTTGATGGGGGCGGCGGCGGCCATCGCCTCGAAGTGCTGCGAGGTAAAGGCAAAGGCATCGTCGGCCTTGGTCGGCTCGGTGCCCAGGAGGAACTCCTGCCAATTGAGATAGCCGTCGCCGTCGGGGTCAGCCTCGGCCTGAGCGGCATCGTGCGTGGTATTGGGGAAGTAGGCCTCCAGCCAGCCGGCGTTGAGCCCAGCATAGTCGCCCGGGAGCGTCTCGCCCGCCGGCAAAAGGGTCAGACTTTGGGTCTGCGAGCCATCCATCTCCCAGCCGGTGTAGACGCCATTCGCCTTGCCACCATAGAGCGAGACGCTCTCGGCGGAGGTTACAGCGGCGCGATAGGTGATGGGCACGGCCACGGAGCAATCACTATTGTAGGTGCTATTGATGCCCGAAGAGAGGCTCACCCAGAAGCGGGTCTGCCCAAGTTCGGAGGTGGTGTGGGTGGCTGCGCCGTAGTTGTAGCGCACTTCGCTGCACTGCAGGCGCACCACCGACCCCGGAGCCACACGCGGCGAAGAGAGAAGCGTGACCTTGGTGGGGATCATCTGCGTGGGCCCGTAGACCGTCACCTCCTGCGAGGCTGAGAGTTCGCCGAGCGTGGCCGTCAGGCGGAGCTGGTGATTGACAATGCTGGTGTCCTCGTAGGAGAGCACCCCCTCAGCCGAGATGGTGGGCTTGACCTCATAGCCATACCCAAAGCCCTCGCTCGGGCGCGCCGAACCTTCGACCAGCGCCACCTGCCAACCGGTCGGCAAGACCGCCGCCACCGTGCCATCGCGGAAGGTTGCCTCGCAGGGAATCTGCGGCGTGGGATTGTCTTCTAGGTTGAGCTCTGTGAGCGGAATGCGCAGCGCCGTCACCTCCAGCGGCTTGACCGCCACCGAGCGCTCCACTGCCGTGCCGGGATAGTCGTGATAACTCGTGGCGCGCAAGGTGACGCGCTGCGCTCCGGCCTCCGCCACCACGCGCCCGGTTTGGTCGAGCGTCGCCGCACCAGAGAGCAGATCCCACCCCACCCGGTGGTCGAGCGTCAGGCGCACGCCATCGGTGTAGGTGGCCACCAGGCGGAACTCCGCCCCCACCCCCTCAATGAGCGTCTCGGGCCCCTCCAACGCGAAGGTGACGCCCTCAATCGGTAGACCATTGGGGAACTTGTCGAGCGCGGCCGTGATGGCCTGATCGATGGCCGCCGTGTCGTAACCCTGGCGAGCAAAGAAGAAGCCCGCTTCATCGGCCGCCGCCCACACCCCGCGCCAGTTACGCGAGCCATCGGGCTGAAGGGTGCCGGCAAAGGGATTGGCCGTGCGCGGATCGAGCGTGCCATATTGCGGCAAACTTCCCCGGAAGTAGGGCGACTGCGCCTCCGAGGCCTCACTCACATAGTAGACCACGAAGCGCTCGCCAAAGCCGGGCTTGGCATTGAGGTAGTTCTTGACGCGCGAGCACCAGCTGCACCAATCCGCGCCGCTCAGCACAAAGAGCAGCTTCCCCTGCGCCAACGCGCGCTGCCGGGCCACCCAATAACTGCGGTGAATCTCGTAGGTGTAGTGGGAGGAGAGGTCCTCGTCGGCAATCGGCTCATCCGCCGGGGGAACAATCGGCGCACCGGGCTCGGGGTCAGGCGTCGGCTCCGGCTCAGGTTCAGGGGTCGGCTCCGGCTCAGGCTCAGGTTCGGGGTCCGGGTCAGGGGTCGGCTCCGGCTCAGGCTCAGGTTCGGGGTCCGGGGTCGGCTCGGGGTCAAGCGGCGTATCGGCCTCATAACCATAGAGCGGCACCAGGCGATAAACATAGGCGGAGGCTTTGTAGCCGGAGAAAGTGGGGGTCTTGGACGAGAGCATAGGCGGCTTCACCACCGTCACATCCAGCGATAAGAGTTGAGGCGCAGTTCCCTCGGTCTCGCCGCGGTCGTTATCGGCCACATAGACCTTCGTGACCTTCCAGCGGGTCGCCCCGTTATAGGTGGCCTCCTTGAACTCGGCGCCCCAGAGGGTGAAGGCGTGGTTGGGGATCTCAACGGCGGCCGGACCGCGCGCTAGCATCTGGAAGAGAACATCGGAGAAGTAGAAGAGTACGCTCTCTTCGTCCGCGCCCCAGGCCGTGAAGTCGGAGACCTCCAACTCGCGGCGGAAGTAGCGCGAGAAGTCCGGCACCGCGCTCTCAGGAATCAGCTCCCGGAAGAAGCCGCCCGAGGGCTTGACGCGTAGCTTGGCCAGGGAGTCGCCAGTGTATTCAATCGCCTCGCCGGTGAAAAGCCAGGAGAGGCAGTTGGAGGAGTTGCCGCCCTTCGGCTCCCAATAGTCGGGAATTGCGTCCGCTAAGGCCACTTGGTAGCCATACTTGCTCGTGCCATTTAGGTAAGCTTCCGCAGTGGGCGAGAGCGTGGCGTTCACCTCACCGCCGGCCGCGCGGTAGCGATCGAGCCACCACGCGGCCATATTCACCGCGCTAAAGGCCCAGCAATAGCCCCAGTCGTTGACCTCGCCCCATTGCGTTGTCTGCACGGGACCCAACTTTGTGACGTCGTACCACCCCTTCCACGCGCCCGCCTCGTAGGTCACCCCCGGCGGAAAGCGCGTGAGCACCTTCGCCGCCGGCAGCTCCGTCCAAGTAATCCGATCGTCTGCCCGCAGAGCACCGACCGCCAACAACGCGGCCACCAGGGCCCGCCCCAAGTTCCAAAATCGATTATTCATTCGTTCACCTCTTCGCTAAAGACCGAGACAGAGAAGAAACCGCTAGCGCCCGTCTCGGAGATTGGCAGGCGGAAATAGCGCTGACCCTCGGCGACACTGCGCCCTTCGGTTTGACCGGTGGCATCGGTGACCTCGACCGCGCCGGCTTGCGTGGTGGCGCGCGCGGTCATTGCGCCCCGCGCATTCACCGAGAACTGCGCAGCCTCGCCAAAGGCGGCCTCGCGTCCACCGCTCTCCACCACCACGCCCACGACCACCGAGGGTTCATCCGCCACCGTCACGAAGGTGAGGGTCGAGACCCGGAAGTCGTAGCCCAGCGTCATCACGCCCGCGGCCGGGTCCGCCTCAAAGTTCAACCCCTTGAAGCAGCGCATCAGGCTGTTGACCTCCGCGACCGACGGCTCCTCCGCCGGCCCCTGGCCGCGGCGGAAGCGGACCCCGAAGTCGGCCGTAAAGCCGGCCTCGCGCGCCGCCTCGCTCAACGCCTCGCGCACCTCGGGATGGAAGGCGCCGCTATCGCCCGTCGGCGGGCGGGGCTGCGGCTCGACCGCGCTGGCAACGCCCTTGGCGTGGCCGTAGGCATAAACCGGCGTGGTACGGAAGACAAGCTTCTCCCCACCCAAAACGGGGCAAATGCCATAGAGCGGCGAACGAACGGCGGTCAGCGCCAACGCCTCCAGGCGGCTGGCCGCGGTGGCGGGATCGGTGACGTAGACCGTCTTCACCTGCCACTCGGTGCCCTCCCCCACCGCGACCAACTCGCAGGCAGCGCCCCAAATCGTCAGGCTCGCGTCCCCAGGGAGCGAGGTCATCACCGGCCCGTGCGCCAAGGCATCGAGCAGATATTTTGAGAAACTGCGGCGCACGCCCTCCGCGTCCGAGCCGAGCTCGGTGTAGCTCGTCACCGTTTCGCCGCAGTAGACCTGCAAGTCGGCCACCACATCGGCCATCACGCTGTTGCGCAAGAGGCCGCGGGTGAGGGGCGAATCGGCCTTGGGCGTGGACCAATTGGTGCCGGGCGACGTGTAGGTGCCATCGAGCAGCCACTTGAAGGTCGGCGCGTCCTTACCGCCCTGGCTCCCGAGCTCCCACTGCGAGGCCAAAGCGTCGGCCACGGCCGAGGCGTAGCCCAAGGAGCTCTGCGCGCCCATGTTCACATAGTCCGCCTCGGCCCCGGTCGAGACCACGCTCCCGCCCTGGGCGCGGAAGTTCTCGATCCACCACGTCAAGGCATTGGCCGCCGAAAGGGCCCAGGAGAAGTCGGCCGCTATCGCGCTCGACTGGTTGTTATCCACCCAACCGCGCCAGGTGCCGCTCTCGGCCTCATAGGTGAGCCCGGGGGCAAAGCAGAACTTGTGCGTGGCATCCTGCGCCACCTCGGTGGGCCGCCGCGCACTGGCATCTCCGCCCAGGATGGGCTCGGAGATTGGCCCGCCGACCTCCCCGCTCCCGGCGAAGGCCACCACCACCTCGCGGAAGGCGGCCGAACCGTTGCCGTCCTTGGCCCACAGACTCAGCACCAAGCTCGTCCCGACCAAGTTCGCGGTGCCGGCGGGCAGGTGCTTGCCGGGGTCGAGGGTCAGCGTGTAGAGGCCATCACTCTCGCGCTCGAGGGCAATCTCCTCGGGCGCAACGAAGTTCGGCACGCTGCACCGCGCCTGCACCACCTGGGCCCCGGCCGAGAGCTCCACCCGCAGACGCGAGGCCCCGTTCTGCGGCACGGTCAGGACCAAATCCTCCGTCAGCTCCGTCCCGCTCGCGCGCGTCACGGCCTTGAACTCGGGCTCCGAACTCCCCGGCTGGAGGCGCGTAGCCACGGCATCGGCCTCCGCCTCCAGGGTGCCACCATCCGTGAAAACCGGCGTCACGCGCCAGGCGTAGACCTCGCCCGAGGTGGGCGCGGCAATCTCCGGGGTGTAGCTCCGCGCCTCGGCCGGCAACTCCGCGCTGCCTTCGGCTGTCGCGCAGAGGCGCACCTCGCTCGCCTCCCACTGCGAAAGGAACCAGCCGCCGTTATCGAAGACCCCGCCGCCGGCGTTGTCGAAGGCGCTCTGATGGCGCTCCTGCAGGCGGAAGCGGCAGGGCATCCCGGCGAAGTCGGCCAGCGAGAGGGTGTAGGCCTTGGCCGAGCCCTCGCTCGTGGGGCTGATGTCGGCCTCCTGCAGCGTTTGCCAAGGACCGTTCCCGGCGCGAATCTGCACATCCAGGCGCATCCCCTGGGTGTAGTTCGCGCGCAGGGTAAAGGCCAGACGCGAACTCGCGCTCGGCACCACCACCTGCGGCCAGGTGTAGGCCTTGGGCAAGTAGTCCTTGATGGCCCCAATCTTTAGGGCCCTCGCGCCCGCCTCTTCAACCAGCGTAAAGACCTTGCCGGCGCGGCCATCGACCGGGTTCTGCGCGTCCAGCCCCGGATGGCGGTCCAGCAACTGGGTAAAGTCGTCGCGCCAAGTGGTCACCTCCTCGCCGCGGGTGGAGAAGGCCTCGACGGTGAAGCCGCTCACCGCCTCGCGCCAAAAGTCGGGGAAGGACCAGGTCACCTCCGGCAGCGCGGCCGAGACGGTCGGGACCGGGTCGGTCTGCACCTGACGCAAGGGGCGGAAGCCAAGGTAGTAGTAGTTGATGCTGCTGGCGAAAGAGGCCAGGTTGACCCAGCCATTGTCGTAGCCGCTCCAGCCGTAGTTCGTGTGGACCATCGTGGTCGAGCCGGTGGCATCGAAGCCGTCGATGACGATGGCGTGCGCGCCCTGGCTCACCTCGATGCAGGTGCCCAGGAGTTCGCCGCGCAACAGCGCGTTGCCAACATCCGCCTCCAGCCGCGCCACCGCCTCGGTGTCCGTGGCGCGATTGTGCTGCACCAGCCGCTCGTAGCCATACCACGGCGTGCGCCCCTCGCAGAAGAGGAGGTTCATATCCGCTGCCGAGCTCATCGTTCCGGCGGAGTTCTTCCCGTACTTCATCTCCCCCACCATCCCGCAGAGAATCATCAACTGCGCCACCGCGTGCTTCTCGCGCTCGGTGGTGCCGCCATCGGGGCGCATTGCCTCCCACGGCAGGCGACCATAGTGCTCAAAGCGCGCCTGCCAACTCTCGAAGAGCGCACTGGGGAAAGAGACCGAAAGCCGCTGTTCGAGCACATCATCCACCCGCGCCGGCCAGCGGTAGTAGGCCATCATCTGCGCGGCAGCCGTGGCCACGCAACCGGTTGCGCCGCTATCGTTGCTCTTATCCACCGGCGTGTAGCGATTGTAGGGGCCATTCTGATCCCAGGTCGTCTCCAGGAAGGGACCCAACGTCTGCGCGCGCGCCGCCGGGTCGAGCGTCGAGGTCGCCGTATTCGCCAGGAGCGTTGCCGTTTTCAGCCGCGCCGGCACAACCGCCTCGGCTCCGGCCGCGTGGCGCACCAGCCCCTCCAACACCGAACGCGCGGGCGATCCCTCCGGCGGCAACGCCCACGGCACCGTGCCATAACCCTCTAAGGTCGGCGAGGCCTCGCTCCCCGAGAGCAAGAGATAGCCCGCGTTATCGGCCAGACGCACCACCCACAACGCGCCCATCGCCTCGGCCTCGGCCACCTTAAACCCGCCGAAAGCCGCCTGCAACGCCGGTTCCTGTTCGATCATCCGCGCAGCCAAACGCTCAGCCGCGCCCGCCGTCATCGCGGCGCGCAATACTCCGGCCGCCACCACGGCCACACTCCATCCAATTATCCAACGCAGGTTCATCGTCGAGCCTCCTTGCTTCTCTGGGGGTTCAGCGGTGGACTTCCGCCATTTGCTTCCTTACTTGTAGCATATTCCCGCCCCGCGCGTCAACCCCCTGTCGCGTCCGCCCGGCGCTGGGGGTGGCAAAACGCTCCGCAAGCGAGTTCACGGAAACTCCGGGGGGGGGGCCGCCTCTGGCGGGCACCTGGCCCACCCTCAAAACGAACCCGGCCCGGGTCGAGGGTGAACTAGGCCCGGGTCCGAGGTCAACCCGGGGCGGATAAAAATGTAAAACGGCCGGGCCCAAAACGAACCCGGGCCTACCTCGAGGCGAACCCGGGGCGGATGCGAAGTCCACCTGGGGCGAGTGTGTTATGATAGGCGGCAGAGAGAAGCAGGAATTGGACAATGGAAGAGGTGATTATTCGGCCGGAGGAGCCGCAGGATGCGCGGCAGGTGGAGATGTTGGTGCGCGAGGCCTTTTGGAATGTCTATCGGCCCGGGGCGATGGAGCACTTTGTCCTGCACCGGCTCCGCGCGGAGGCGGCCTTCGTGCGCGAGTTGAATTATGTGATGGTGTGCGGCGGGGAGATCGTGGGGCAGAATGTCTTTGTCCGCGCCGAGGTGGCGTTGGATAATGGCCGGCGGCTGCCGGTGCTTGCGATGGGGCCTCTGTGCATTGCCCCCGCGCGCCAACGCCAAGGGCTGGGCAAGCGGTTGCTCGACTTTACCCTGGCGCGCGCGGCGGAGCTCGGCCACGGCGCGGTCTGCTTTGAGGGTAATATCGCCTTTTACGGCAAGAGCGGCTTGCGCCCGGCCTCGACCTTTGGTCTACGCTATCACGGTCTGCCGCCCGGGGCCGACGCCTCCTTCTTCCTGGCCAAAGCGCTCAAGCCCGGTTACCTCGACGGTCTTTCAGGCGAGTATACCCCGCCGCCACCTTACTTCGTCTGCGAACGCGAGCCGGAGGCTTTCGAGGCCTTTGAGGCCACCTTCCCGCCGCGCGAAAAGCTCCGCTTGCCCGGGCAACTCTTCTGATTGCGAAAGCGCACACAAAACAAACGCCCTCCGGCCGACGAATGCGGGCAGGAGGGCGTTCTTGTGCCGGACGGCAAGGCGCGGCTTACTTCGCCATGTGCTGGGCGCGGGCGTAGTTGAAGAGCCCGCCGGCGGCGATGACCGGGGCCACGGCATCGGAGGCAGCCAGGGGGAAGACGGCGCCATCGGAGAGGCGCGTCAAGGTGCCCTGCGCCAGGTCGAGCGTTGCCTCGTCGCCCGTCTTGAAGGCCTCCTGGAGGGAGGTGGGCGTTTCGAGGGGATAGACCTCACCGGTGGCGACGGCGTTGCGGAAGTAGATGCGCGCGTAGCTCTCGGCTACGACGGCCTTGCAGCCGGCCGCGCCGATGGCGATGGGGGCGTGCTCGCGCGAAGAGCCGCAGCCGAAGTTCTTGCCGGCCACGATGATCGCGTAGGGGGTGGTGCCGTCAGGATTGGCCACGAAGGGCGGATAGCTGTCGGGCAGACCCGCGAGGGCGTGCGAGCCGAGCTTGCGATACTCTTCGGGGATAGTCGGCACCAGGTTGAGGTACATCGTGGGGATGATGAGGTCGGTATCGATATTGTCGCCCAGGACGTAGACCTTGCCGGTCACCTTGAAGTCGATGGCCGCTGCGCCCGGGGCCGACGCGGTGGGCGCGGAGGCCGGAGCCGAAGTCGCCGGGACCGGGATGACGCGTGCGGGCTCGGCGCGGTCGATGCCCAGGATGGTCCAGGGGCTCTCGATGTGGCCGGCGATGGCGGTGGCGGCGGCAGTGGCCGGGGAAGCGAGGTAGATGAGCGAAGTCTTCGAGCCCATGCGGCCGATGAAGTTGCGGTTGGTGGTGGAGACGACGACCTCGGTGCCCTTGGTGCGGGCATAGGTGTCGACCGGTCCGCCGAGGCAGGCACCGCAGCTCGGGCGCTGGATGGGTTCGCAACCGGCGTTGACGAAGATCTGCTCGAGGGTTTGCCCATCGATCGTGAGGGTGGTGAGCGCGCGCATCACTTCGCAGGTGGCCGGCACCAGGCAGGTGCGGATGGCAACCTTGCGGCCCTTGAGGACCTTCGCGGCCCAGAGGAAGTCTTCGATCTTGCCGCCGGTGCACGAGCCGATGTAGACCTGGTCGACCTTCACCTCGCGGCAAGCGCTGGCCGGAGCGTAGTTGCCCGGCAGGTGGGGCTTGGCCACGCAGGGCACGAAGGTGGAGACATCGTAGGTGTAGGTGGCCTGGACCGGCGCCTCGGGGTCGCCGGCAATCATCTCGATCTCCTGCTCGCCGGAGTGCTCGCGGACATAGGCGGCGGTCTTCTCGTCGGGCGCGATGATGCCGCTCTTGCCGCCGGCCTCAATGGCCATATTGCAGAGGGTCATGCGCTCTTCCACGCTCATCGCTTCAATCGCCTCGCCGCAGAACTCCATCGCGCAGTAGGTGGCGCCATCCACGCCAATGTCGCCGATGATGCGCAGGATGACGTCCTTGGCCGTCACGAAGGGCGGGAGCTTGCCATTGAGGACAAAGCGGATCGTCGGCGGCACGCGGATGAGGAGCTTGCCGGTGCCCATCACGAAGCCGGCATCGGTGTTGCCAATGCCGGTGGCGAAGGCGCCCAGCGCGCCGTGGGTGCAGGTGTGAGAGTCGGTGCCGAAGATGACTTGCCCGGGGCGGACATGGCCCTTCTCGGGCAGACCCACATGGCAGACGCCCACATAGGAGGGCGTGCCCGGGTCGTAGAAGTGCGGCAGCCCCTGCTCCTTGACGAAGGCGCGGTCAATATCGATGTTGCGGTGGGCCTTCTCGTCCTTGGTGTGGATGTAGTGGTCGGGCATAATGACCACGCCTTCCTTCGAGAAGACCTTGGCCTCCGGCCCGAACTCGCGGTGGAAGACACCAATGGTGCCCGGTCCGCACACATCGTGCGTCAGGAGAATATCGGCCTTCACCCAAACGTATTCACCAGGAACAACATGGTCCTTGCCCGCAGCCCGGGCAAGGATCTTCTCAGTCAATGTCATCATTGTGCAACTCTCACTTCGCAGTATGGACGCGCTGCATGCGCTCGCCAATGTCCTCAAAGCCGATATCCGCGGCGTAGACATCCTTGTAGTAGTTGAAGGCCTTCTCGTTGTCGCCGGCCTCTTCGGCGATCTGGCCGAGGGTGTAGATGACATGCTTCTTGAGATCATCCATCACCTGCAACTGGCTGTTGGCGGCCTCAAGCTGCATCACGGCCATGTCCGGCTGGCCCTTGGACTTGAAGCAGCAAGCCAGATAGTAGAGCGCCTCCAGGCGGTGCTTGGGGCTCTTCTGGGCCAACTGGAACTGCGAAATCGCCTCGTCGTAGTATTCGTACTGGTAGTACATCACGCCCAGCTCGTAGCGCAGGCCCAGGTCGTTCGGGTAGGCCTCCACGCGGCGCGAGAGGTCGTCGAAGCGGAACTGCTCCTTCTCCTCCTCCAACGAAAAGGCCTCGTCCTCCTTGCCCTGCGCCTTGAGCGCGTCGATCTGTGCCTCGTAGGCGCGGACCTTCGTGTCGGCCCAGTTGCGGTCCAGCTCCGGATCGGCAGGGTTGACCTTGCGCGCGCCATCGAAGACCTCCAGGGCCTCATCGAAGCGCTTGTTCTGCAAGAAGATACGCGCGAGCGCGCGGTAGTAGTTGATGTTCTTGGGCTCGCGGGCAATCTTCTCGCGCGCCTCGGCAATCGCGGCCTCGGCATCGTCGCCCGTGACCACGGCCTTGGCGTTACGATCGAGCTTCGCGGCCAACTCCTTATCGCGAATCAGCGCCTGGAAGCCGCCGCGCTTACCGGCATTCGCCTCCCAGCCACCGGCGGTCATCGTATCCTTGGCCATCGCGTCCTTCAGGAGCTTCTGGACGTTGAGGTCGGCCGGATTGGCCTGCGAGACGCGCTGGAAGCAATCCCGCGCCCGATTGTAGATGCCGCTCTGCATATAGGTCTTGCCCATCCGCAGCATCAAATCCATATCATTGGGGCAGGCGGCCGCCAACGTCTCCATCGCCGAAAGCAAGGCCTCCGGGTGGTTCGTGCGCTGCGCCACGTCGAAGTAAAACTCATTGAGCTTGGGGGAGATCGGGTTGATGTCCATCAACTCCTCGGCCATCACCATCGCCTCCTCAAGCTTATTCTGCTTGATCAGGCCATCGACCTTACCCATCTTCATCTGCGCGCCCAGTTCGGCCATCTTCAGCCCCAGCCCGCCCTTCTTCTCGCTCTTAAAGAGACGAATGCGAACCTCGTGGAACTGCCGCCGCGCATTCTCATCGTGCGGGGCCAACGCCAACGCCTGCTTGCACAAAGGCAAAGCAATATCCAAACTGCCGCGCTCGGCCGCCTTCGTCGCCTTATCCAAAAACTGCTGCGCCTTAATCTTCCGCTGCAGCTCCGCCATACTCTCTGCCATAACTGGGGCTCCTTTGTCTTAAACGCCTCTAGTATACGCCATCTCCCCGCCACACGCAAGCCTTTTGCGCGGCCACAACGGCAGGGGACTAGGCAAACGCTTAGGAAAACACCCCCGCCGCCACGCCTTTTTGAAGGAGGCTTAGGTCGACTTGAGAGCAGCGCGAGGCCAACTTGAAACCAGGGCGAGCGAAACTATTAAGTCCCCCACTTATTGGAATTAAGAGGCCCTCTTAATTATTCCAGCCGCCCCAGGCGAGGGGGAAAGGGCGCGGCAGGTTGGGGCCAGGCGCTCGCTGACGGATGACAGATGACAGAAAGCCGGCGTGCCCAGAGGGCGCGCCGGCCGGGGTGGAGCACACCGCGCTCCCGAGGTGCAGGGCGAGCAGCCCTGCCGAAGGGTGCGGGGCGAGCAAGTCCGAGCGAAGCGAAGGAGCTATGTCATCGCCCCCGCATCGGCGTTAGACCTAAGAGGGAAGCACCTCGTAGGCCACGCCTTGGAGCTCGCGCTGGCCCTTGTGGAAGGAGAGGCCGACGAGGGCAATCGGGCGGCCGTCGTGGAGGTAGGGCGTGGCGTAGCCGCGGTCCTTGATTTGCTGGAGGGCCTCCTCGGCGGTCGTGCCATCGGTCTTGAACTCGAAGATGTAGATGAGGTCAAAGACCTTGACCACGAGATCCGCGCGCTTGCCGGAGGCTTGCACCGGCTCGGCTACAGGCTCGTAGCCCTGCGAGAGAAAGAGGACCTGGAGGATGCGCTGGTAGTTATACTCCTGGATACGCTTCTCGGTGGGGCCGTAGACGCACTGGGCGTAGAGGTCGAAGAGGTCCTGCTCCAGGAAGGGCTTGAGGGTCTCGAAGCCCACGTGTAGCCGAACCTTGCGGCGGAGGATGTTATCCTCCACCACGAGCTCGTAGAGAAAGGCGTTGAGGTCCTCGCGGATTTCCGCGTCGGGGACCTTGAGCAGATAGCGCTTGGAGCGCGGATTGTAGTCCTGGAGCGTCAAGTAGCCAGTCTGATAGAGCACGGTAATGGGCGCGAGGTTGTCGAGCTTCGAGGCCATCTCCAAATCCGCGCGCTCGGCATAGATAGGCTTCTCGAAGTCCAGCTCGAGCAACTCGTTGCGCCGCAAGAAGGTGGTCAACATCGAGGGCCGCCCGGTGGTCGTCCACTCGCCCTCAAAGTCAGGCGCGTCAGAGGTCAGGGTCCGCGCAATGGCCACGGGATTGTAGACCGAGGCCTTGGTGCCAATGGCGAAGCGGTAACCATTAAACCACTTGGCGAGCCCAGCCATAAAGTCGGCCTTGGAGAGCCCCATCTCCCGGGCGCGGCGGTCAAGATGCTCACCGAAGTTCGTCTCCAACTCGGCTTGCGTGTAGCCCAGCATCGTGGCGAACTCGGTCTTGTAGGTGAGGTCGATGATATTATTCAGCCCCGAGAAGACCGCCAGGGAGGCGAACTTGGAGATGCCGGTAATCATCGCGAAGCGAATGGCCGCTTGGTGCCCCTTCATCACGGCATAGAAGTTCCCAACAAGCTGGCGGACCTTCTCGCACTTCGCCGGGTCATCCAGCGTGTGGCAGATGAGCGCGTCGTATTCGTCAATCAGGAGCACCACTTGTTTGCCGGCGGCCTCGTAGGCCTCCAGCACTTCACCGAAGTTAAAGGCTCCGGATTCCCCCTCAACAAAGCCTGGATGAGCGCGCAACGCCCGGTTCGCCATCCCGTTAAAGTTATTCTCAATCTCCTCATAGCCCACGCCCAGTGCCGTCGAGAGGTCGAAGTGCAACACCGGCCAGGGCTGCCAGTCGTAGTCCTCCTGGGCGATGGCCAGCTCCTCGAAGAGCTCGCGCTTACCCTCGAAGATAGCCTTCAAGGTGGAGATCATCAGCGACTTGCCAAAGCGCCGCGGCCGCGCCAAGAAGAAGACACTTGAGACCGCATCCACCGCCTGGATAAGCCGATAGAAGTAATCGGTCTTATCGACATAGATTACCTGCTTCTCACGAATCAGCGGGAACTCTGAACTCTGTACATTGATGAGGGCCATCGCTTGCTCCTTTCACCACATACTATACCATAAAGCCGCGTAGCCGTGGCGCACCCGGGGCGGCTCGCTGCGCGAGCAGTCGACAGTCGACAGTCGACAGGGCGCGTGCCGCGACGGACAGGTTCGCGGAAACAACCGTGCACCAACGGCTACCGTGCCAACCGTGCCCAAAAAGTGGCAGGCCCGGGTTCGAGGTAAACCCGGGGCGGATGCGAGGCGAACTAGGCCCGGGTCCGAGGTGAACCCGGGGCGAGAGGAAGAAGAAGAGGGATTTTGGGGTGTAGATTGTGAGTGGGGTTTTGCGTTCTTATAAGGTAGAAAGGAACACGGCTATGAATACACACACGACGACACATTGCCTCTTGGTTTTGGGTTGCTGCTTTGCCTGCTCGGTGTGGGCCGGGCCGAAGGGTCAGGGTGAGGCCAGGCACGCCTCGAAGGTCCAGGAGATGCAGGAGATTGTCGATGAGATGTACGCCACGCGCGAGGCGCGCATTGAGCAGAATATACGCCGCTTCACCGACTCGCGGCTGCGGCCCGGGTCGCGCGAGAGCGAGGATGGCTTTCTGCCCCTGATTAGCGCGGCGGAGAATGTGGATATTGCCTATACGCAGGTGACTTGTGGTGACTATGCCAAGTTTTTGGCGACTAACGCGCGGCCCGTGCCGAAGGGCTGACAGGGGCGCAGCGCGCCGGCCGGGAAGGAGAACCACCCGGTCACCAACGTCACCTTCCGCGTCGTGCGCGTCAACAATAAATAACGCATAATCAAACGCCCTCACCAATTGGTGGGGGCGTTGTGCAGGGGATGGGCGATGAGGAGCACTTCTTGGGTAGGATTTCGGCTGAGGGCGTAGCGCGTCATATCGCTTTCGCAGAGTTTGACCAGCTGATGGGTCGGCTGAAGCAACTGTACCAATTCGTTAATGGAGGGTACGCCGTTGGAGCGATAGGAGATGGCGAGGGTTGACGCGGCGTAGCGGCGGAAGAGACGCGAGAAGTTCTCGGCGATGTGCTTGGCATCGGTCCAACCGGAGGGTTCCGTACGCAATCTGCGATGCGGCGAGGCATAATCGATAAGAGAGCCCCATCGATCGTAGGCAAGTAAACCGTTGAGGAAGTGGTAGAAGTCGGCATAATCAACACCCTTGCCGGCAGCGTTGAGATAGGGAGTGTCGATGTAAACCAAGTCATAATCGCCAGGCACGGCGAGGGCGTCCGCGCAACAGGCCGTACAGGGGGCGGCCCCGGCGAAGGTGGCTTGATTGATTTCGCCCACGAACTTCCGGAAGTGGCGCTCAAAGGGAGCATCCCAGGTGGTTTTGTTGCCGAAAGAGCGTTGGACCTGCTGCTGGCGAAGATAGAGGTTCTTGCGATGAAAGAGATTGTAGGGGCGTTTGACTAGGCAGGCTTGAAAGAGGGCGAAGTAAGCCATTGCTTGCTTGTAGGGATTGGACATCGCCCGAATGCGCGCAGAGGTGGTGTCAAGCCAGCGATTTTCTTCGTCGGTATAGTAGATGTTGTGGAAGGTCTCAAAGATAAAATGTGGACCAGCGTCTCCCGATTCGGGAGAGAGCAGAGCCTCAACCTCTGAGTCTGTCAGCCGTTCGCCAGGGTTCTCAATCAGCGCGCGCCCAATCATTGCATTAAAGGGCAGGATGTCATTGTATGTGACCGTTTTTCCAGCCTGCTTTGCTTGATAGGCAAAGCACCCAGTTCCACCAAAAGCATCTAAGCAGGTGACGAAGGGGATTGAGGCCAAGTTCGGCCAAATCCAATCAATAAAGCGCGCCTTACTTCCCTGATAACGCGTAGAGGGAAAGCGGGGCGGCGAGACCTGGTCCAGAAAGTCTAACTGGTGAATCATTGTCTTCGCTCGTAGATGGCCAAGTACTCCGCCAAGTTGTGATAGGGTTGCTCCAGTTCCACTTGCCGTGCCATATCCTTGGTTAAATACTTCATCCAATAGTCATCAAAAACCGCCTCCCCCAGCTGCGCAAAGGGACCCTTCCCTTCAACGAGGGCTTTAATGTCTGTCACGCTCCCGATATTCTTCGTATTCCCACTCCCCGGACGGTCTAAGGCAATACGCCATTTCTCTTGAACAAAGAAGCGAATGTCTCGCAGCACAGACGGCACCTCGGCCAAGGCATCTAGGTCATACGAGATGTTTTGGTCAGCCGTGGGGCAAAGAGAATAGAGCACGCCCAACACTAGGTGATGCCGATAGGCTCCGTAAGGGTGAACAACATTCTTATGACTCATGCGATTATGGAAATAACCAGTAAACGCTCCAAGCGTTAGCCCGTTAACCGTCTTTTCGCTGCGGCGATAACTGCTCTTTAGGTCAATGGCGTAACGCACGCCATTTCGATCGGTCAAGGTCACATCGGGATAGACATTCTACTCAGACGGTAATTCGAGTTGCAATTGATGGCTTTTGGCGAATTGCATTAACCGTGGCAACAGGCAAATCTCAATGATCTTGGAGATCACCTTCGTGTCTTGAGGAATGGCGTAGACCTTTTTGTTTGTATCAACAAACCCCTTTACTCGCCACGAGGCATCGTCATCTTGCACCTGCCCTTGCCAATCTGCAAGTGCCTGCCGTAATTCGGTCATCAGGTGTTTTACGGTCATAAAGCGCAACCTGCCATTACAG
>JBJEVY010000083.1:0-59030 GCA_051884775.1 Candidatus Spyradenecus sp.
CGATGCTGATCAACTACCTCTCGCGCGAGCAGTTGGTCAAGCTGGACTACGAGAAGATAACCGGGGTCACGGAAGATTTGATGGCCGCCGCCAACCTCATGAACCTCTCCGCCATAGGCCTGCTCTTCCAATCGGGCTATCTCACCATCAAGGACTATCACCCGATGGCGGGCTACACGCTGGGCATCCCCGATGAAGAGGTTCGCCAAGACCTGTTGACCATCGTCGCGCAGTCTATTGCCAAGCACCCCGCCGGCGACCCATGGATTGGCGAGACGATTAACGCCCTCGTCTTGCGCGACTTCCCGGAGTTCTTCGCGCACCTTAAGGCCCTTTACGCAGACCTGCCCTACGGCTCGACCGAGGGTGTGGAGATTACTGAGGCGGCCTACCTGCGCTTGCTCTACTTCCTCATCCGATCGCGCTTCTCCAATACGGAGGCGTGTTTTGAGCGTCAGCAGGCCGGCGCGCGGCCGGATCTGGTGTTGGTCTTTCTGGATGCGGTCTTCATCTTCGAGCTCAAGGTCAAGCGCGATAGCAAGAGCGATGCGGCGGCCGCCC
Source organism: Candidatus Spyradenecus sp. (assembly GCA_051884775.1). Classification (GTDB taxonomy): domain Bacteria; phylum Verrucomicrobiota; class Kiritimatiellia; order RFP12; family DVOR01; genus Spyradenecus. The sequence continues at coordinate 562 of JBJEVY010000083.1, forward strand.
TGGCGCAGATCCGCGAGCGCAACTACGCCGAGCCCCTGCGCACCCACAAGCTCCCCATCTACGCCATTGGCCTGGCCTTTGACCCCGGAACTCACCGCCTCATCGACTGCGCTGCCGAAGCGCTGTAAGTGGCGTTCGGTCGGGCAGCGTGCATAAGTGGTTGCATTGGTGGGGAGGTGTGTGGTATAGTTTAAGGACTTCTCCTGCGTGGGAGAAGTGGATTATGAACAACCGGGTGCTTAACCACCGCGCGGCAGAGCCTGCGGGTAGACCAAGCGGAGCGCGCCCGTAACAGAAAGTAAAGCCAAATGGCTATTCGCAAACCTCAGAAGGCGGTCGAGAAGACCGGTGCTCTCTACGACGAACTGCTCGCCGCGTTGGATCAGCAGAACAGCGTTCCGGCGCCTGGCACGATTGTGAAGGGCAAGGTCACCGGCAAGCGCGGCAATGAAGTGCTCGTGGATATCGGGTGCAAGTCGGCCGGGTCGATCAACGCCAATGAGTTCGAGGACGTGGAAGCGGTGAACGTGGGCGACACGTTCGATGTGCTGCTGATCGACCTTGAAGGGGATAACGGCATGGTGGTGGTTTCCAAGCGCCAGGCCGATGAGAAGATTCGCTGGGAGGCTATCCTCGCGAAGTACAAGGAAGGCGACACGGTTTCCGGCGTCATCAAGAGCAAGGTCCGCGGTGGCATGATTGTGGCCGTCGATGGCGTGGAGGCGTTCCTCCCGGGCTCGCAGGTGGACGTCAACCCGTCGCGCGATCTGGACATTTACGTCACCGACACGCCGCAGGATTTCAAGATCATCAAGATCTCCGACGAGCGTCGCAACATCATCGTCTCGCGCCGCGAGCTGCTCGAAGCGCAGATGGCCGAGAAGAAGCACGCCCTGCTTGCCAAGCTCGAGAAGGGGCAGATTGTCCACGGCAAGGTCAAGAACATCACCGACTTCGGCGCGTTCGTGGACCTCGATGGCATGGATGGCTTGCTGCACATCACCGATATGAGCTGGGGCCGCATCAAGCACCCGTCCGAACTCCTCAAGGTCGGCCAGGAGCTCGACGTGATGATCCTCGATGTGGACCTGGAGCGCGAGCGCGTCTCCCTGGGTCTCAAGCAGGCTCAGAGCAATCCGTGGGACAACATCGAGAGCCGCTACCCGGTCGGGTCGCGTCTGCGCGGCAAGGTGGTCAATCTGGCCCCCTACGGCGCGTTCGTCGAGCTCGAGCCTGGCATCGAGGGCTTGGTGCATGTCTCCGAGTTCAGCTGGACCAAGCGTATTGCCCGCGCCTCCGATGTGCTTAACATCGGTGACGAGGTGGACGTGGTGGTCCTCAACATCGACTCCACCAACCAGAAGATTGCCCTGGGCATCCGCCAGACCGAAGCCAATCCTTGGGACACCGTCCAGGATCGCTACCCGGTGGGCTCGCGCATCTCCGGTAAGGTCCGCAACTTCACCACCTACGGCGCGTTCGTGGAGATGGAAGAGGGCATCGACGGCATGATCCACGTCTCGGATATGTCCTGGACGCGCAAGATCAACCACCCCTCCGAAGTGCTGCAGAAGGGCCAGACGGTCGAAGCGATCGTCCTCGAGATCGATGCCGCCAACCAGCGCATCTCCCTCGGCCTCAAGCAGGCTCAGACCGATCCGTGGGCGTCCATCGCCTCCACCTACCACATCGGCCAGATCGTCAAGGGCAAGGTCTCCAAGATCGCTTCCTTCGGCGCCTTCATCGAGCTCGAAGATGGCGTGGATGGCCTGGTGCACATCTCCCAGATCTCCGATCAGCGCATCGAGAAGGTCAAGGATGCCCTCAAGGTGGGCCAGGAAGTCGAAGCGCGTATCATCAAGATTGACCGCGACGAGCGCCGCATCGGCCTCTCGATCAAGGCGGTCAATATGGACGAGGGCGAGGTCGCCCGCTTGACGGCTGAAGCCGAGAGCGACGTCTCGACCATCTCCGCGCCGCTCGGCTCCTTCGCCAACGCCTTCGAAGAGGCCTTCGCCTCCTCCGAGGAGTGGCAGCCCGGCCAGAAGTAAGGGCTTCACCCTTCCATACAACGCAACGGCGACCCTCTTGGGCCGCCGTTGTTTTTGTATAGAAACCGCAAAGAAAGGTACGCAAAGGCAACCACAAAGGCACGCGGGATTTTAACCACAAAGGGAATGGCACGCAGGGAAGGCACGTAGGGGGCCGGAAAGTCCGGAGAAACCGGAATATTCGGAAAGCCCGGAAAAGCCGGGGGGGGGCGGGTGCGCCCAACGGCCCGCAGGGCCACCTCACGCGCCGTGAGGCGCCCCTCGCACGGGCGTAGCCCGCCCCTCACGGCGGCATTGTCGCCCTCTCACGCGAGCGCAGCGAGCATCTCACCGTTCACAGCGCGCAGCACCTTTTGGCGCGTAAAGCGCTTGACTAAATGCGCGCGAGGGGCTATACTAGGGACTATTGAAATGCTCGGAGGGTCGATTCTGGGCAAGGAAGCGTTGAAAGGATCGTAGCATGACATTTGTTTGGAAGGGCCGCCTGCATACGTGGGCATTGCCGTTGGGGCTCGCGGTGGCGCTGTTGCCGATGCTTGCGTGGGCGGACGAGACATCGGACGCGGCGCTGGCCGAGGAGGTGCGTTATATTGACGCGCTCTCGCGCAATGGCTATGCGAACTTTGCTCCGGCCGTGATTGAGGCCGCGCAGAAGCGTTGGCCGGGCGCCAAGGGGGTCTTGGAGGCGGCAACGATTCGCGCAGAGTTGATGGGTGGCAAGCAGGACGAGGTGGCGAAGAAGATTGCCGCGCGGCCGGATCAGAATAGTCAGGACACCTGGCTGTTGAAGTTGGAGCTGGCCAATAGTTACGCGATGTACTCGAAGTTCACCGAGGCCGATAAGCTCTATGCCGAGTTTTTTAAGCGCTTCCCGAAGGTGGGCCAGGCGGCGCGTAAGAGTTATCTTGATGGCATCAACCAGTACATCTTGATGTTGGGCAAGATTGACCGCGCCAAGGATGCGTTGCCTTACTACAAGCTGGCGATGGAGATGTCTGGCGAGGAATCGACGATGGCGAATTTCCGCGCGCAGTATCTGCAGGCGCTGCTCTTCCAGGCCGAGGCGGCCACCGGGGCCGAGCGCGAGAAGATGCTCGGCGAGGCCGATGGGCTGACCAAGAAGATGGTCTGGAAGCAGGATGCCTTCTTTGGCGATGCAATCAACGGCATGGCGCACATTAAGATGTTGCGTGGCGACGTGGCCGGCGCCCAGGAGATGATCAAGGAGTACCTCGATGTGCTCCAGGAGATTCACGAGAGCTATCGCGAGATTGACCCGAATGGCGACAAGGGCGTGTTGCGGATGAGTCCGCTGCCGCAGTGCCGCTACCTGATTGGTTCGATGCTCTATGGCGAGGTGAAGAAGGAGATTGCCAAGGGGGGCGCGGCGAACGAGGAGGCGATCAAGAGCCTGCTGTTGGGCGAGCGTGACCCCAAGACGCGTAAGCGCAATGGTCAGGGCGCCTTTAATCACTTGGTGCAGGTGTACATGAATTATCCCGAGAGTCAGTCGGCCTCCAACGCCGGGGACTTGGTTGAGGAGATTCAGGCGCTGCTCAAGAGCCGCTACAATCAGGTGGTGAAGGTGAATATCTCGGCCGATCAGCGGGCCAAGGTGCGTAAGCAGCAGTATGTCGGCGCGAACGTGAAGTTTGATAGCGGCGATTGGAACGAGGCTGCCAACGCCTTTTCGAAGACGATTTCGGCTTATGGGCTGAATGCCGAGGCGTTGCCTGCATTGCGCAAGATGGTGGAGTGCTATGTGCGCGGCGGGGCCAAGGGCGGTAAGCTTGATCCGATGGCCCAGTTCTATGCCGAGACGGTGACTGCCGCGATGGCCGAGGGCTTTTCGGGGATGACCGATCTCTACGCTCAGGCCGGCGATGAGCTCAACCGCGTGGGCACCTTCTACGGCGAGCAGGGGCTCTTGAGCCTGAAGGAGAAGGCGAATCAGCTCTTCTTCCGCTACTATCCCAAGCACCCGGCGGCGGTCTCGCTGCAGTTGAAGATTGCCAAGGAGAAGGCCGAGGCGGGCGATGGGGATGGGGCCGAGAAGCTCTATACCCAGGTGGCTGAGGCGGCGACCGATGCCGCGCAGCGTCAGAACCGCTTCGCCGCGCTCATTGGCTTGATTAAGCTCTATTCGCCCTCCGGCGCGAAGGCTAATGTCGATCAGGAGATTGCCACGGCCAAGGCGTTGATTGCCCACTTTGCGGATATCGAGCGCCCGGGTATCAATGGTGCCACCGCTCAGCGACTCTATGGCGATGCGCTGCGTCACCAGGCCGATGTCCTGCGCCGGGCTGCCACGCCTGAGACGCAGGCCGAGACCAATAAGAAGTTGGTCAGCGCCTATGCGTTGGCGGCTTCTGCCTATGATAAGCTCATCAAGGAACTGGAGAAGCCCGACAGCATCTATGTGGCCGCGAAGAGCGAGCGCAAGGAGGCAGACGAACTCTGCGAGGGGCTCTACTATCTGCGCGGCGTGTGTATGCAGCTGATTCCCGCAACCGGGAGCGCGGAGAAGGACAAGGCCATCAAGCAGAAGGCGCTTGATTACTTCCAGGCGTGCCTGAAGAAGTCGCCTAAGGGTTCCAATGCCCCCAAGGCGCTCTTGCAGATTGGCACCTTGCAGGCGGCTGCGGGCGATATTGAGTCCTCGCGTGCCACGTTGGCCAAGCTGGCCAAGGAGTTTCCGACCTCTGACGAGGCGAAGAACTCGGTGCCGCTCCTGGCCGACTCGCTCTTCAAGATGGGGATGATTGGCGAAGCGACCAACACCTACAAGCAGATGTTTGCCGCCGGCGGCTCCTACACCCCTGCCCAATACCAGACCGCAGCCGAGAAGCTCTACGATGCCAAGGAGTACAAGTTGGCGATCGAGGCGTGCGACTGCATCCTCAAGGCCAAGAATGCTGCGCCCTATCTGCCTAAGGCGATGACGCTGCGTGCCCGGGCGCTCTTGGCCGATAAGCAGGTCGAGGCTGCCTACAAGCAGGTCACTGCGATGCTCGAGAAGTATGGGCGTTCGCAGGCGGCCGTTGAGGCCAACCTGTTGCTTATCGATGTGGCCGGCGCCGAGATTCTTTTGGCGAAGACCCCTGAGGAGCGCAACCGCATTATCTCCGAGGCCAAGAAGGCCGTGACCTTCGTCACCAGCCAGGCGAAGGATGATGTGGCCCTGGTCGCGCGCTTGAATCTCGCGGTGGCCGAGGTGGCCGGCAAGGCCTATGAATCGACCAAGAACGCGAATGCCGACAAGGAGGTTGTCATCAACGCCATTGGTTCGGCCCTCAACGCCTACCGCACAGCGATGTTCGCCGGTGAGACGCCCAAGACCGATCCGGGGGTGACCGCCTACTTGCAGCAGGCCTATCTTGGCTATGTCCGCCTCTCCATTGCGCGCTCCGAGCTCTCGACCGACAAGCAGGAGAAGCAGGACTTCTTGCAGGACGCCGTCGACATTGGCACGGAATACCTCGAGACCTTCCCCGAGGGCATGTTCAAGGCTGATGTCACCAACGCCGTCACTACCGCCAAGATTAGTCTCGGTCAATAACGCCCTATTTGTGATACACTTTAAGCAGAAGAGGAACATCCCATGAAGCAACTTAACATCGCCCTTTGCGCTTTGCTCACCGCGTGCGTCGCCTTGCCCGCCCTGGCCAAGGATACGCCCACCGGGACCATCACCACGGCCAATGGTTCGACCCGCGGCTCCATCCGTTGGAAGAACGCCGCCAAGGAATACGTGCTGACCAACGATAAGAAGATGACCGTTACCTACAAGGCCGACGAGGTGGAGAGCGTGAATATCGACCGTCCGGCTTCGCTCGATGCCGCCATCAAGAAGGTGCAGACCAATAGTGGCCTGGCCGCGGCCATCGCCACGCTCGAAGAGATCGCCAAGGATTACAGCCACCTGACCTACGACCAGGAGGCCACCGGCTGGCTCGCCAAGGGGTACCTCCTTCAGGGCAATGCCGCCAAGGCTATCTCTGCTTGCGAAGCGGTCATCCGCGACAATCCCGAGGCCGCCTACAAGGGCGCCACCGCCGTCTCCTACTGGGAGGCGCTGATCAAGGATGGCAAGAGCGCCAAGCTCAATATCTTGCTCGACAAGGCGATCGCTTCGGGCGATAAGGAGGCTGCCGCTACGGCCCTTGTTAAGCGCGGCGATGCAGCGATGGCCCGCGGTTCGGCCCGCGCCAACTGCGAAGAGGCTCTGCGCGATGGTTATCTGCGCGTCATCCTCCTCTATGCCGATCCCTCCAGCGATGCCTACGCCGAGGCCCTCTATAAGGGCGCCAAGGCCTTTGAGGGCATGAGCCAGAGCTCCCAGGCCAACCGTCTGCGCGAGCAGCTCAAGCAGGAATGCCCCACCAGCTCCTGGGCCCGCGCCAAGTAAGTTCCCTTTTCCCACTCACACTTTTCACAACTTAACCCCACAAGGAATACAACCATGAAGAAAATGATGATGGCTCTGGCGGTCTCCGCCTTGATGTTCGGTGCGGTCTTCACCGCCGGTTCCGTTTGCGCGCAGGAGGCCGATACCGGCGCCCTCGTCACGCAAGATGGCAAGGCTGCCGATACGAAGGCCGCCCCCAAGGGGACGAGCTTCTTCGACGTGGTGATGGGCGGTGGTATCGTTGGCTTCATCCTGTGGATGGCCCTCTTCTCCTCCGGTGGTTTCGCGATCTACTTCATCATCGATGGCTACATCCTCGTGCGCCCCAAGAAGATTATGCCTGAGGCGCTCATCGCTCAGGTGAAGGAGGCGATGGATCAGGGTGACGTGATGAAGGCGATTGAAATCTGCGATGGCGACCCCTCCTCGATGGCCAAGATCCTCAAGGCTGGCTTTGCCCACGTGGAAGAGGGCTTCGATGTGATTGACGAGGCCATCTCCGCCGCCGGCGACCTCGAGATTGAGCACATGATGCAGCGCCTCAACTGGATCTCCATCTGCTCCTCGCTCGCCCCGATGCTCGGCCTGCTGGGCACGGTGCAGGGCATGATCTTGACCTTCGCCTCGATCGCGTTGACCGGCGTTGAGATTTCCTCGCTCTCGCTGACCATCTCCCAGGCGCTTTACACCACCGCCGGCGGCCTCTGCATCGCCATCCCCTCGGTTACCTTCTTCTATGCTCTGCGCAACAGCGCCAACCGCCTGGTGCTGCGTATGCAGGTGGTCACGGCCGACCTCATCAAGAACCTCCGCAACGTCGAAGTCGTCGAGGGTTAAACCGCGCCGGTGCGCGCTGCGCCCTGCCTAGTCGGCAGCGAGCGTTGCGCGCCCCCCTAGCCACCGCCTTCTCGCCCTAATCCGGGCCTGAAGGCTATGCGAGCGAGCAAGGAGACCCCTTATGGCCAAGAAGAAAAATAAACGCGAGAACGATGGTGCCGCGCTTGATATGACGCCGATGATTGACGTCGTCTTCCAGCTCATCATCTTCTTCGTGGTGACGTTGAAGACGGCCGACTCCATCAACCCCGATATCGAGTTGGAATACGGCAAGAACGGTCCGCAGTTGAAGGCCGATGAGTACAAGATTCCCCCGTTGACCGTTGAGGTGCGCCGTTACCGCACGGTGACCGACTTCCTCAAGGCGGCCAAGAAGCCCACCGGGCGCGTGATCTCCATCAATGGCGGCATTCTGTCCCTCGATCAACTGCGATCGGTGCTGCGTAACACGGTGGCCAAGCGCGGAACGAACTTCCCGCTGCTCATCCGTGCCGACAAAGACACCCCGCACGAGGACGTGCGCGCCGTGATGAACGTCTGCAACGAAGCCGGCGTCTGGCGCGTCTCCTTCCTGGCGATGGTCCAGCCTGGCGATTCGGCCAACGGCAAGAAGTAAAGGAGGCAACCATGGCAAAAGGCAAGAAAGTCTCGTCCGATGGCGGTGCCGCCCTCGATATGACGCCGATGATTGATGTCGTCTTCCAGCTTATCATCTTCTTTGTGGTTACCCTCAAGCAGGAAGATATCCTCTCGCACCTCGACGCAATGGCCCCTTCGCCCGATAGCAAGGCCAGCCCCGCCGAGAAGATCGAGATGGTGACGATCGACATTTACAACCCCAAGACTCAGGGCGGCGAAGGCTTCCTCTTCAACAAGTCCCCCGTCCGCTACAATCAGTTGGACAAGGAAATCGGCCGCGCCGCGCGTAACAACAAGGGCTCGACCGTCCTGCTGCGCTGCACCAAGGATTCCCCGCACTCGTTGCTGGTCAAGGCCCTTGACCTCTGCAACAAGTACGGCATGACCAACCTGGCCATCTTTAGCCTTTAATCCCCACAACGCCACCCCCGGGCGTCGGGAAAACAGGGGAGGAGAACGATGAGTAACACGCTTGAACCATTGCCCGGCAATGAGCCCTCGAAGGACGAGCTCATCAAGCTCTTCGATGAAGAGGAGCGCAACTATTTGCAGCGCATCGTCGATATGTTCAAGGGCTTCGGCCAGCCGAAGGATTCTATTGAACACAAGAAGGCGATGATTGAGCTCCAACGCCTCGGCGCGCCGATTGCCGCGGTGGTTGGGATGCTCTTGGCCATCACCGTGATGTGCACCATCAAGATCACCGCCAGCGAGAAGCCGCCGGTTGTCGAGACGCGGGTCATTGAGCCCGAGCAGGCCGAAGAGCTCACCCAGGAAGAGCCCCCGCCGCCCGAAGAGCCCCCGGAACTCGAGGAGATCCAGGAGGTCACCGATGTGGTCGTCGATATCGATGCGCCGCCGACCACCTCCGCCGAGCAGTCTCCGCAGCCTTCGCCGGTGGATGCCGTGGCCCTCACCCCTTCGCCTGTGGTGATGCGCAATGTCTATGGCGATCGTTCTCCTGGTCTGCGCGGCGCAAAGATTGGCAAGTATGGCGCCGCCGGCACTGAAAAGTTGGTCTACGGCTTCCTCCGTTGGCTCAAGATGAAGCAGGGCCCCAACGGCATGTGGAACAACGACACGGGCGATACCTCCCTCGCGCTCCTCTGCTTCCTTGCCCACGGTGAGCTGCCCGGCCAGAGCGATGAGTTCGGCGACACCGTTGAAAAGGCCATCCGCGGCCTCTTGGCCGACCAGATCACCGATCCTTCCCAGTGCAAGCCCGGTGGCGCGGACAACCCCTCGGCCTTTGAGGAGCGGCGCAAGGACAAGGTGGGCTACTTCAAGGGGCGCGATGCCCACAACTATGCCCACCTCGTGGCCATCTACGCCCTCTCCGAAGCCTATGCAATGACCCGCATTCCGGCCGTCAAGGAGGCCGTCGAGCGCGCCATTCCGCACGTTCTCGAAGGGCAGAACGCCGATGGTGGTTGGTACTACAACATGTACGCCAAGTGCCCGACCACCGACACCTCCTACACCAGCTGGGCCGTTCAGGCACTCAAGGCTGCCAAGCTCTCGGGCAACCACGATCCCAAGATCATCGCCGCCCTGAAGAAGTCCGCCCGCGGCATCAAGACTTGCGTCAACCCCAACGGCACCTTTGGCTACCTCAACAACGCCAAGAACCGCTACCTTGGCCTGACCGCCCCCTGCGCCCTCATCCTGCAGATGCTCGACGAGGCCGATACCGACCTTTGCAAGAAGGCCGTGGCCTATATGGACACCTGGGAGCCAACCTTTAAGCACAACTTCAAGGCCGCCAGCTCCAGCGCCACCCAGATGGTCGGCACCTCGCCGCAGTACTATGGCTACTACCTCTCGCAGGTCCGCTTCAACCTCGGCGACAATGCCGCCGCGTGGAAGCGCTGGAGCGAGCAGCAAAAGCGCCTCTACTCCGCCGCCGCCATCAACATCCCCGCCGACAAGTCCGGCTACAAGGATCACAACGGCAAAGCCCAGTACATCACCTACTGGCCGCGCAAGGGCACCAAGAACAAGTTCGGCGGCGAAGGCGCGCCCATTGAAGATAAGGCTCGCCTGATGCAGCAGCAAGGCACCGTCAATGGCAAGCGCAACGGCATTCCCGTCGAGGACCTCATCAACCAGGACACCGCCACCCTCGAGTGGCACAACCCTGGCGGTTCGGCGGTCTCGGCCAACTGCTTCACCGCGCTTCAGCTGATGGTTTACTACCGCAACAGCCCGTTGGCCAAGGGTGCGCTCACCAAGATTGAAGCCGAAGCCGAACTCAAGGTCGAAGACAAGGGCGCCAGTTCTGTGACCCTCGAAGGCCTGGACGACGACTTCTAATCCCTTTCATAAAGGTCTCCATTCCTCCCGGCGAGCGCTTTGCGCTCGCCTTTTTCGTCCCTATGCCTGGCGATGACCCACTAACCGCTACATATTCCAGACCATCGAATCGCCCGGCTTTTCTGCCAATCTACGCAGCGGGCAAGCAGAGGCGCAACTCCAAAGCCGCCCCTTGGGCAAGCAAATACGCTACCAGCGGGACTGCATAACCGCTGCGTTCCAATACCAACTTGGCCAATCTTTATGCTGGTCAATGGGCTTTATCGCTTGCTTTCGCCGCAACGTTTGCGGCTACAGCACGCAATCACCGTAAACGCCGCAACCACCGCCCTCCCCGCCGCGCGGGGAGGATTATTTCATTGAGGGGAGGACGATGCCGCGCATGATGACGCGCTGGCAGAGGAGGAAGACCACGGCGGTGGGAATGGAGACCAGGACGAAGCCGGCCATCACCACCCACGGCGTGCCGGCGAAGTTGCGGCTCATCTGGTAGAGCCAGACCGAGAGGGTCCAGTGGCTCTGCTTTTGGCAGACGAGGAGGGCCCACTCCCAGGAGTTGTAGGCGGCGACAAAGGCGTTGAGGGCGTTGACCGCGAGGATGGGGGTGGTCATCGGGAGGGTGATGCGGCGGAAGATCTGCCACTCGGAGGCGCCATCGATAGTGGCGGCCTCGTAGAGTTCGCGCGGCAGGGCGTCGAAAAAGCCTTTGAGGATGAAGATGGAGAGGCCGTTAGCCACGGTGGGAAGGATGAGGGCGGCGAAGGTGTTCAGCAGCCCGAGCTCGCGGATGAGGAGGAAGCCGGGGATGGCGGTGACGGCGGCCGGGAAGGCCATCGTGGCCAGGAGGAAGAGGAGCAGCCCCTCGGTCCAGCGCAGCCGGAAGCGGGAGAGTGCGTAGGCGGCCAGGGGGTTGACCGTGAGGGTGGCGAGGATGGTCAGCACCACGAGCACAAGGGTGTTCCACCAGGCGCTGCCGCGCAGGAAAAGCACATCGCAGACGGTGCGGTAGTTGGCGGTGATGTCCTGCCACAGGAGCCGCGTGCCGCAATCGGCATAGGTGATGGCGAAGGCCTGGGCGAGGGGGGGCGGCACCTCGCGCCAATCGGCCGCGTGCAAGGGTCGGCCCTGGCCATCGCGGTAGACGCGCCCGAGCGCGTCGAGCGAGCCATAGCGGGCTTGAAGGAAGGCCTGCCAATCGGCCTCGGGCGAGCGGATGGTGAGGTACTCGAAGGGCAATGTGGCCACAAAGCCGCGCCAGAGGGCGGTGGGCGCGTAGGGCTGCAGGCGGACTTCGGCGAGGGTGGCGGGTTGCAGCTCGCCGGTCAGGCGGGCGTAAGCTTCGGGGGCGCGGCAGTGGGTCTGCAGATAGGCCTGCCACCGGGCCTCAAGCTCGGGCGTGGGCTCTACGCGCAGGAGTCGGCGAGGATAGGCGCTTATCACGAAGGCGCGCCATGCGCCATCCTGAGCGTCGCCGGGGAAGGGGGCGGGCGCAAGGCCGCGCGCGCGGCGCCACTTCTGCCACAGGGGCGCGATCCAGTAGGGCCGGGTGCGGGCGTAAAGGAGCCCCTGCTCGCGGTAGTGGCCCTTGAAGCGGTGCCAGAGCTCGACCTTGGGGTCGCCCACCGGCCAATCCCAATCGGGATAGTGCAGGGGGACGCGCTGCTGGGCGCGGAAGCGGATGCCGTAGAAGGAGTTGTAGCGGATGCGCCAGGCGGCATTTAGGGCGGCGAGGGCGGCTTCGGGGCCCTGGTGACCGGTCAGCGCCTCGAAGTGTCGGCGGACGTAGGGGGCCACGTCGCGCTCATCAAAGGTGCAGACGGAGTTATGCAGGTCGTAGGCGCGGTTGAAGTCGGCGTAGTCGGTGGCCATCTGGCGCCAGGCGGCCTGGGTTTCGGGGTTGCGCAAACCCTCGAGCCAGGGGCGGGCGAAGGCGGCCACGGCCTCGGGCTCCTTGGCCAGAGCGCTCCAGTTGCCCCAGGCGGCAGGGGCCTCGGGGAAGGTCTCGTGCGGGAAAGCGCCATGAAAGGAGGCGAGGGTGCGCATAAAGCGCTCCTCGGGGCTCCACAAGGCGCGCAGCACCGGTGAGTAGCGATGGTAGTCGAAGCGCCCGGCCATCGAGCCGGAGATCATCATCATAAAGGGCCAGACCATCGTCACCGCGCCGAGGGTCAGGAAGAGGTAGAGCACGGCAAGGATGAGCCGTGCGCGCCAACTCTTGCGTTCGGTGGGCAGGATAATCATTGCCGAGGGAGTGCAGCCACAAAGTCAGCGACCAACCGGGCCATCCGCGGCCGGGCCTGGGCACTCTCGGCCAAGACCTCCTGATGCTGCAAGGGCGTCTGCCCCAAGCCGGCGGCGGGGTTGGTGATGCAGCTCAAGGCCGCCACGCGCATCCCGCACGCCTTGGCCAGGACCGCCTCGGGCACCGTGCTCATCCCCACCGCGTCCGCCCCCAACAGCCGCAACGCGCGCACTTCGGCCGGCGTTTCATAGGAGGGCCCCACCGAGAAGGCGTAGATGCCCCGGTGAATCCGCCCGCCCGCCGCCTCCAGCAGCGCGCTCAGCGCCGGGTCGTAGACCTGCGTCATATCGGGGAAACGCGGCCCCCACTCGGGGCGATGCGGACCGCGCAGCGGATTCACGCCCGAAAGGTTCAGGTGGTCGGTCAAAATCATCAAATCGCCCGGACGGAAGGCCGGGTTAAGGCCGCCGGCGGCATTGGTAATCAAGAGCGTCTGAACGCCCAAGCAGCGCATCAGCTCCACGGGGTAGGTGACCTGCTCGAGGCTGCAGCCCTCGTAGTAGTGGCGTCGGCCGCTAAAACAGACCACCCGCTTCCCGCGCAGTTCCAGCAGCAACAACTCCCCGCGATGGCCCACCACCGTGCTCTCGCCATACCCCGCCAACGCCGAATAAGGCACGCGCGCAAGCACCGCATCCGGCGCCAACGCCTCCCCCCAGCCCGACCCCAAAATCAGTCCGCAATCAATCTCGCCTGCCCGAAAGACCTCCGGCAGGGCCGCCGCCACCGCTTCAAGCATGGGGCACCTCCTCGGACGCTGCCGGCGCAGCCGCCGATTCGGCCGATTCGGTCGGCGCCTCCGCCTCGGGCTCCGCGTCCGCCTCCGTCTCGGGCTCAGGCTCGGCCACCTTCGGCGGATCAAAGTCCCGCAAGCGTTTGACCACCGTCACCGGCGTGCCCGGCTGCACCAGCTCAAAGAGCTTCTCCGCGTTCCAGTTCGTCAACCGGAAACAGCCGCGCGACTCCGCCCGCCCCACGGTGTTAGGCTTGGGCGTGCCGTGGATGCCATAACCCGCCAGCGAAAGGCCAATCCAGCGGCTCCCCACCGGATTACGCGGCCCGGGCGGCACAATCATCTTCCCCACGCTCGGGTCCTGACCATAGTTGCGCGGGTCGTAGGTGTAGTTCGGCGCCGGGGCCATATTCACCACCTTCAGCACCCCCTCCTTCGGCAGATGGGCCTTGGCGCGCGCAATCGAGCACGGGAAGCGCAAGTTCATCCGCCCCGAGCCATCAAACCCCGCCAGCACGCACTCCTCCAGTGCAATCGCCAGACTCGCCGGCGCCTCCAACGCCGCCTCGCGCACATTCGGCACCACCAACACCGTCCCCTCCGCCAAATCCTCCGGCCAATTAATAATCGCCGGATTCAGCCGCCGTAGCGTTCGCTCGGAGGTGTGAAACCGCTCGGCCACGCACGCGCCCAGCGTCTCATAGCCCATCACCTTCAGCCGCGAACGCTCCGCCCACGTCGGCGGCATCGGCCCGGAAACCAACGCCACATCCTCGGCCGTAATTACATAACGCACCAACGGCTCAGGCATCTCCGCGAGCGTCCCATACAGCACCGGATTCACCCACTGCGTCCGCCGCAACCCCTGCGACTGCTGCCACGCGCGCATCGCCTCCAGCGACCCACGCCCCCACACCCCGTCAATCACCCCGCACGAAAAGTTGTGCCGATCCAGGAAAATCTGCAACATTAGCACCTCGGTGTCATACCCCTTCGGCGGCTTCAAGGCGTGCGCGCAATTCACCGCCACCGGGATCTCCTCCTCGGGCTCAGCCTCCGCCTCCCCCTCGGCCGGCTCGCCGCGCTCCGCCACCGGCGTTTCGACCGCCTCGCGCGCGGCTTCGGCCTCCGCCGCCTCGCCCGGACGAATATCCTCCCCGCGCTCGTCAGGCACCTCCTCAATCACCACGCGAAAAGGCACCTCCTCCTGCGGCGGCATCACCACCGCCTCGCCCTCGGCCCACACCCGGGCCCCAAACGCCAAAACCATCGCCCCAAAGGCGACCACGCGAAAGCCTGTCCAGTTCTGTTTCATACCGCTATCCTATCATATTTCGCCCGCCACCAACAGTCCCACCGCCCCAATCCCATTCGCGCCTCGCCCGAGCAAAACAATGAACCCTTAGGGATAATGCAATTAACCCTTAGGGATAATTCAATTAAGCCTTAGGGATAATTGAATTAACCCTAAGGGATAATAATCCTTCCCGCCCCGGGTCAAAATCCAATCGCCCCGAATCCAAGGTCCCCCCGGGCCGGGGAACTTGATGGCCCGGGGGGAGGCTTAGGTGCGGGGAAGGGTGGTGTCCCAGACGCCGAGGGTTTGGTCGGCGGCGTGACGGTCGATACCGGCATAGGAGAGGCTGGCATCCTCGTAGCGCTTGAAGTTGAGGATTGCTTCGTTCATCAAGCCGGCATTGAAGACGCCGAGGGAGAGGAGGAGGTCGAAGTCGGCGAGGGTGAGGCCGGTGACGCGCTCGAAGAGGGGCGCTTCAATCTGGCGGATGACCTCTTGGAGGGAGTGCTCGCGATCGTCGGTGAGGTACATAAAGATGGGGATTCGGGTGGAGAACTTGACGAGCTTCTCCTGCACCTGCTTGCGTTTGGACTTGAGGTCCTTTTCTTCGGCGGAGAGTTCGCGCTTGCTCAGCACATCGCTGGGCAGGCGCTCGCGCTTGGCGGCCTTGATGGCCTCGCTGCGGTTGATGATGGTCTCGATAACCTCGCGGCCGAGGTCGCGAAAGCCCTCAATCTTCTCGATGGCGGCCAATGCTTCGGGGCTGCCAAGGACGCGCGAGAGGGTGGCGTTATCCACATTCACCAGGAGCGCGCTCTGCCACCGCCGCGCGAGTAGGGTGGCGCTGGTGCCGGAGAGGACCAGGTCCAAGATCTCACCGGCGCTGACCTGCTTCATCGTAAAGCCATCGTAGGTGAGCACCGGGAGGAAGTTCAGGAAGTCGCCTAAGGTCTCCTCGGGCGAGGGCGGGGCCGAGGTGTTAAGGGTGAGCTTGCAGCCGTAGTCGGCCACTTGGCGCAGCGCGCGGTTGGGCGCAAAGTCCAGCAAGTAGCACACCGGCTTGACCACCGCCGCCTCGCGGCCGCCCTCCCCGGGCGCGGTCCAGGGGCTCTGCACGCGGAAGGCCGCCTGAAAGTAGCTCTCGGGGCTGTTGAGGTTGCGGAGCATCAGGATGCCGCCCCAGGGGCGGACCGTTACGCCGGTGGTGAGCTTCCCGCAGGTGAGGGTGATCGTGCGCGTCTCAAAGGGGTTGCCCATCGCGCGTTTGACCGGCACGAGCGCCTCCAGCCCAATCCCCGCCTCGGGTCCGGCGCAGACCACCACCCGGTAGCCGCCGAAGAGCTTGCTGCGCGCGATGAGTTCGGCCATTGCCTGGCAGGCGGCCACATTGGGCAGATACCAGAGCGTGTGCCGCAACGTGCCCAAGAGCGCCCCATCGCTAAAGGGCATCGGCGGCGACTCGCTCCCGGCGCGCAGCCCGGCCTCCGGCAGGTAACGCCCGCAGAGGAAGTGCAGAAAGCTCAGGACCTCCCGCTCATAACGAAAGCGCGGCGGGGCGTTGCGCGTGGACTTCTCCGCGGTGAAGAAGGCATTGAGGTCAAAGGCGTTGAGCTCGCCGCCCAGGGCCACGCGCTTGAGCTCCGGGGGCAACTCGTAGGCCAGGAGCTTCATCTGCGGCAGGGTGCGGTAGGGGTTCGGCTCGCCGGGGTGGGTGGCGGCCCACTGCGCTTTGGCCTGCTGCTCGTCGCCATAGGTCCAGCCAAAGATCTGCTCCTCGATAAAGTCGCCCTCCAAGAGCGCGCGGAAGGGGGTGCCCGAAAGAAAGAGGTAGTGGCGGGTGGTGATAGGCAGGTCGCGCTCATCGACGCCGCTGCCCAGGGTGGCCTCGGCGCTCGGGAGCGGCTGCTCGGCCTCCTCATCCTCCACCTCGAAGAGCTGCTTGGCTCGCTCGCGCCACGCGCCAAAGTGGTATTCATCAAAGACCACCAGGTCCCAATTGACGGTGTGGATCCACTCGTTGCGGGCCTTGATGCCGCCGCTCTCGCGGTCGTAGCCCAAGAGGTCCTGGAGCGAGCCAAAGCAGACCACCGGCTGCCGCCAATCGGGCTCGGCCATCTCCTCGGCCGCGCGCGAGACGAAGTGCCACCCGGCGAAGTCTACATGCGTCTCCAAATCCTCCTGCCACGCGCTCTCTACTGCCGGCTTGAAGGTCAGCACCAGCACCTTCCCAAAACCCATCTCGCGCGCCAGCTGATAGGTGGCGAAGGTCTTGCCAAAGCGCATCTTCGCGTTCCAGAGGAACTTGGGCGCGCGCGTTGCCCCCGTGGCGGCCCACTGACGAAAGTAAGCCGCCGTCTTCGCCACGGCCGCACGCTGCTCCGGGCGCATCGCAAAGGCCTGCGTCCGGCCGCGCTGGACCGCGACGCGCGCCTGTACCGCGGCCACGGCCGCCTGCACCTCCGCCGCCGAACAGCGAAACCACTCCCCGGCCACCCGATCGACCCCCAACTGCTTGAGCGCGGCGTGGACCGCGCGGTCGTCAAAGCTCGTCCCATCCGCCCGCACGGCCGGCCCTTGCCAGAGGATTTCGTAGGGCTCGGCCCCTTCGGGCAAGGTGATGTTGCCCACCTGCTCGCGGACGCGCTCGGCCACCGCGCGCGTGGTGTAGCCCACCTTCACGAGCCCGGCCCCCTCGGCCGTGCGCAGCGTGTAGGCATAGATCTGCGGCACCACCCGCTCGGCCGCCTCCAACTTCACCGCCCGGCTCATCCTACGCCTCCATCGGTTTGACCAACTGCGCAATAAAGGCCTGCTCTTCCGCCGTTAGACCATACTTCTCGTAGAGCGCCTCATCCGTCCACACCACACTGAAGTCCTGCTGCGGCACGAACTCGAAGCTCTGCTTTGGAAGTTGCTGTGTGGTGGCGAGTTGGGCGATGAGAAAACGGACGAATTGCGTTTTGAGATAGGCGATGCAGTTGCGCGCCTCCTGCTCGGTCTCAAAGACCCCGGCGACCAGGTAAGTTTCCGTGCAGACCTGCCCGGGCGGCAAGAGGCCAAGCGAAGAGAGCACCGTTCGGCGGCCATCCTTGTCTCCTTGCCCAGCATGTTCGGCGGTGAGGCGCGAGACAATGACCTTCCACTTGGGAATCCACGCGGCGTTCGCCGTCACCAAGGCGCTCAAGAAGGGGCCGACTCCGCCGCGCCAGCGGAGGGTAATGTCGCCCGGACCTTGGACGGGCACGACGAAGGTGCGCAGACCAAAGGGCTTTTGGCTGCTGACCCATTCGCTAAAGCTCGCTTCGTGGAGGGCTTGCACTTTGTGAATAATGGAGAGGGCCTCGTTGGCGCGAACGAAGGGGGTGGTCTCGGTCAGGCTTCGCACGAGGGTTTTGCGGTAGGTGCCCTGAATGTTGGTCACCTCGCACAGCGGGGCGGGGTGGTCGCGGTCCCACAAAAAGTAGCAGACGCCCCCGGCGACATCCACGCCCGGGAAGCAATCGCGCGAATCCGGGAAGTCGACCAAGGTGACGATACGCCGGTCGGCGAGCATTGTTCGGCGGAAGTCCTCGAGCCCCTTTCCCCCGGTGTACCAGCGCGCGGGGATGACGAAGGTGAGGTAGCGCGGGTTCAGGCGCTTGGCCATCTCCACGAAGAGGTGGTAGATGGGGCTGGCGCTGGCGTTATTTCCGCCGTCGTCCAACTGATAGGGCGGGTTGCCGAGGATGACATCGAACTGCATAGTGAAGAGCTCTTGGGGGTTGAGGCCGTGGAGGGGGGCGTAGGCATGCTGTTCGGCGCGCTGGGCGAAGGTGCGCTTGGCCGCGCCGCAGTAGATGCAGCGGCCCTGGGCATCCCAACTGTGGCGCGTTTCAACAAAGCGAATGTTGCCTTCGGCCGTCTCGAAGTGGGTGAGGGAGTATTTGCCGTTGGCAAAGCGCGAACAGTAGACCGACCGGCGCGAGAGGAGCCCGGTGAGTTCGGTGATGGCCAGGGCGAAGAGTTGGCGGCGGAAGATGTGGTCCAGGCGCGCTTGCAGATCGGGGATTTGCCCTTCCAGGCCGCGGATGAGGCGTTTGGCGGCCTCGCGCAGGAAGACGCCGCTCTTGCTGCAGGGGTCGAGGAAGGTGGCCGTGGGGTCGGACCAAATGGCCTCGGGCAGGAGGTCGAGCATCGCGTTGGCCACGGCCGGCGGGGTAAAGACCTCATCGCTGGAGAGGTTGGCCAGGCAGAGGAGCACGTCGGGGTTGTGCTGTGGGGTGGGGGCAGTCTCGCGCATTATCGGACCTCCCAGTAGGGGCGCGCGGGGTGGGTGGCCAGCGGCGCCGGGGTAAAGCAGAGTTCATTGGGGCGCGTTCCAAGGTCGCTCAAGCGCCACTCGAGCTGCGTGACGGCCACCTCGTAGGCGCTGGGCACCGCCGCGCGCTCGCACCCTTCGGCCGAGGGCAGACACCACTCGGAGAGGACGATCGGTGGGGAATCGGCGTTGCCATCGGGCGAGAGGGTGTTGCCGCAGAGGATGTTGCGCGAGAGCACCGCGCGGATGGCCGCGGCCGTGGCATCGAACCGGCGCTGACTCCGCCGCCATCGCCACGGCGGAATACTCTCGGCCCAAAGCGCATAGAGCCGCTCGCGGCAGGCGTGGACATTGTCGGGCAACAGGTCGATCCCATAGAGCGAGCTCACCGCGCGGAAGCGCTCGAGCTGCGCGCGGGCACTCGCGCTCCCATACGCCTTGCGGACGCTCCCCAACTTCCGCCGCAGCACCTCCACCAAGAAGTTCCCATCCCCGCACGCCGGCTCCAAGACCCGGCTGCCAATCGCCCCCACCGTCGGCTCGGCCAAATCGCACATCGCCCGGACCAACCACGCCGGCGTAAAGACCTCCCCGTGGTCCCGCACCCGCGCCCGGGACTTAATGAGTCGCTCGTCTTGCTCTCCAGCCATACTAAAAAACACGCCTTCTACTTGCGTGCTCCTGTCGTGGCCTTCGGAAGCCTTGAGAAATACACGCAAGAAGAAGACGTGCCGATACGGCACACCTTCGTCAAGCACGCTGCATTTCTCTAGAAAGTTCCGAAGTTTCGACAGAAGCAACTTGCTTGCACCAAGTGCAAAGAGTTCGCTGCGGCTCACCCGCAACACGCCTGCAGTATATCACAACCCCCGCACTTTAGTTTGAACATGTGTCTTCTCCGGCGCGGAGCACCTCGCTGTGCTATACTACCGGCGTGAAGAGCGTTACGGAGTTGGCGGCAAAGGCGGCGAAGACGTTTGGCGGGGTGTTGCCTCGGCAGGCGGGGGCGCGTTTCGCGGTGGGGGCGTTGCCGGTGCCGGTGGGGGTGATGGTCGCCGCGGCGATGGGGAAGGGAAAGGTGCTCTTGGTGACGGCTTCTCCGGCGGAAGCGGAGCGCGCGGCGGCGGATGCGGCGGTGCTCTTTCCCAAGTGGCCGCAGTTCCTCATTCCGCCGGCGGATGACGAGGCTTCGCTGACGACCGGGGAGCGGCAGGCACAGGTGCAGGCACTCTTGGCCAAGCGCGGGGGGGCGTTGGTCTGCCTCTCCATTCACGCGCTCTTGCAGCCGATTGCCGAGCCGAAGGCGTTGGCATCGGTTTCGCGGCGGCTTTCGGTGGGCGAGGAGGTGCCCTTTGAGGGGTTCTTGGCGGCGCTGGTGAAGTTGGGGTATGCGCGTGCGGAGGCGCCGGTGGTAAGCGAGCCGCTGAGCTTTGCGGTGCGCGGAGGGATTGTGGATGTGTGGCCGGCGGGGGCGGAGCGGCCGGTGCGCGTGGAGTTCTTTGGCGATGAGGTCGAGCGGCTGAGGCAGTTTGACCCGCTTACGCAGTGCTCGGTGGGGTCGGTGGCGGAGCTGGAGTTGCCGCCGGCGCCGGGGGCGAAGGTGAAGATGACCACGCTTCTCTCGCGCCTGGCTGAGGCGGCGGTGATGGTGGCCGATGCGCCGGCGGTGGATAGCGCGCTGGCGCAGTTGCAGCCGATTGAGGCGGGGGTGGAGAATCCGGTGGCCTTTCGCGCGCTGCTCGCGCGGCAGCGGGGGCAGGTCTGTTGGAGCGGGGAGCCGGTGGAGCCGGATTTGCCGCGGGTGGCGATTGTGGCCGAGCCGGTGGCGGGGGTCTGCGCAGAGGGGGAGGCGCTCGCGCACCATCCGGAGGCGCACGCGCGGTTGCGGCGGACGCTCCTGACGGCCTTTGACGAGCGCGCCCGAGGACGCGAGGCGGTGCTGCTGTGCGCGGCTTCGGCGGCGGTGCAGACGCTGCTGACGCAAGCGCTGCCGCCCGATACGCCCATTCGCGTGGTGAGCGAGGCGCTCTCGGAGGGCTTTTCGTTGGCGCGGCCGGCGGTCTCGGTGCTGACGCAGAACGACCTCTATCCCACGCAGCGGAGTTATCGCGCGGTGCGCCGCGCGGCTGTGTCGGGTCAGCGGCTGGAGTATGCCTTCGATGTGGAGCCGGGCGAACTGGTGGTGCACGTGGAGCACGGCATCGGGCGTTTTCTGGGGCTCGAGGAGATTGCCGTGGGCAATCAGCGGCGCGAGGCCTTTGCACTGGAGTATGCCGGCGGGGCCAAGCTCTATGTGCCGACCACCCACGCACACTTGCTCTCGCGCTATATCGGCCCGGAGAAGGGCAAAGTCAAGCTCCACGCCCTCGATGGGAAGCGTTGGCAGAGCGAGAAGGAGGCTGCCAAGCGCGGCATTGAGGATCTGGCCGTGCGCCTCTTGGAGACCCAGGCCCGCCGGCGCGCCTTGCCCGGTTTTGCCTTCGATCTCTCCAGCCCCTGGATTGCCGAGTTCGAGGCGCTCTTCCCCTGGCAGGAGACCCCCGACCAGGCGCGCGTCATTGCCGAGGTCAAGCAGGATATGGCCTCGCCCACCGCAATGGATCGTCTGCTCTGCGGCGATGCGGGCTATGGCAAGACCGAGGTGGCGATGCGCGCGGCCTTCATCGCCGTCTGCAACCACAAGCAGGTGGCCCTGCTCGCGCCCACCACGGTCCTCGCCGAGCAGCACTACGCCACCTTCTGCGAGCGCATGGCCCCCTTCCCGGTGCGCATCGAGGTCCTCTCGCGCTTTCGCACCGCCGCCCAGCGCACGGCGACCCGTCGTGCCGCCGCCCAGGGGCAGATTGATATCCTCATCGGCACCCACGCCCTCCTCACCGAGAATGTGCCCTTCAAGGACCTGGGGCTGCTGGTGGTGGATGAGGAGCAGCGCTTTGGCGTGGCCCACAAGGAGCAGCTCAAGCGTCTGCGCGCATTGGTCGATGTGCTCACGATGAGCGCCACCCCCATTCCCCGCACCCTCTACCTCTCGCTGACCGGCGCGCGCGACCTCTCGCTCCTGCAGACCCCGCCGCAGAACCGCGTCGCCGTCGAAACCATGATTCAGCGCGATGACGATGGCCTCGTGGCCGCCGCCATTCGCAAGGAGCTCGCCCGCGGCGGACAGGTCTTCTTCCTGCACAACCGCGTCCACACCATCGGCCGTCTCTTTGCCCGCCTACAGCAGCTCGTCCCCGAGGCGCGGATGCTCGTGGCCCACGGGCAGATGGGCGCCGAAGAGCTCGCCGCCACGATGCGCACCTTCGCCGCCGGTCAGGCCGATCTCCTCCTCTGCACCTCCATCATCGAAAGCGGCATCGATATCCCCCGCGCCAACACCATCCTCATCGACCGCGCCGACCGTTTTGGTCTCGCCGAGCTCTACCAGCTGCGCGGGCGCGTCGGCCGCTCGGCCACCCGCGGCTTTGCCTACCTCCTCCTTCCCGGCGAGGGGTTGGTCGATAGCGATGCGCGCAAGCGCTTGCAGGCCCTCAAGCGCCATAGCGGGCTTGGCGCCGGCTACGCCATCGCCCTGCGCGACCTTGAGATCCGCGGTTCGGGTAACCTCCTCGGCGCCGCTCAGAGTGGGCATATCGCCGCCATCGGCTTTGGGCTCTACTGTCAGCTGCTGCGCCGGACCGTTGCCCGCCTCAAGGGCGAGGCCGTGCCCACCTTGGTGGATGTCGAACTCGCCCTCGAGCCGCTCGATACCTCCCCCGGCGCCAGCGGTCCTAACGCCGCTGCCATTCCCTACGATTACATCGAGGACGAAGCCCAGCGGATGAATGTCTATCGCCGATGCGCCGAGGCTGTCTCCGAGCGCGAGGTCAAGGCCTTGCAGGCTGAGTTGGCTGACCGCTTTGGCCCCCTCCCCCCCGCCGCTCAGCGCGCCTTGCGTCTGACCCGCCTGCGGATCCTCGCCGCCGAGGTCGGTCTCTGTAAACTGGAGGTCGCCGCCGGCACCCTCACCGCCTACGACCGCCGCACCCGCGCCCCCCATCGCGGCCTTAACGCCTCCCCCTTGCCCCCTCGCGCCCTCACCTCCCCCGATCTCCTCCTCTCCCATCTCGAAAAGCGCCTCTCCGCCCTCCTCTCCCCCCGCCCCTAGCGTGGGGGCTCCTCGCCCCCACACCCCTCGGGAGCGCGGGGCGCTCCACCCCGGCCGAGGCGCCCGTTGGGCACCTCGGCTTTTAGGCACGGCAGTGGCACCTCCTGCACGCGCAGCAGGGATGCGCTGCCGCGCCTCCCTGCCAGGGCCGTTGGGGGCCAGCCCCCAAGCCCCCGGCCGCGCGGCGGGTGGTGGGGCGCTTGGGGTGTGCGCCGGGCCGCGCAGCGGGTGGCGGGGCGCTTGGGGTGTGCGCCGGGCCGCGGAGCGGTTCCCGGCAAAGGGGCGGTTCTGTGGCCGCGCATACTTGCGCGGCATTGGCGGCCGGGGTGTGCTACAATGCGCCTTAGGAGGTGCGCAGAGCATGAAGGATCGAATGCTTCAACGTTGCCATGCGTGGGATTATCGCGCACGCGGCATCTACATGATTACGCTCACCACCCTCGACCGGCGGCCACTCTTTGGTCGGCTGGTGGGGGGCGAGGCGGCCCCTGCCATTCATCGGAGCGCCCTTGGGGAGTTGGTGGCGCGGTGCTGGGAGGCGATTCCTGCGCATTTCCCGGATGTGGGGGCAAGCGTGGAGGCACCAATGGTAATGCCCGATCACGTCCACGGCGTGCTCTTTGTCTATAAGGAGCAAGCCAAGCCGCTGGGGGCCATTATCCGCGGCTTCAAGGCTGGCGTGAGCAAGGCGGCGCGGGAGATGGGGCTTGCCGAGGGGCCTATCTGGGCACCGGGCTTTCACGATCGCATCCTCTTCCAAAAGGGTCAACTCGAGCACATGCTCGCGTATATTCGCGACAACCCCCGCCGTTTGGCCATCAAACAGGCCCATCCCGAGCTCTTTCGCGTGGTGCGTGACCTGTCCTTGGTCGGGCACACCTTCGCGGCAATCGGCAACCACTTCCTGCTGGATCGGCCGGCGCGTCTCGCGCTGCAGTGCTCGCGCCGCATTTCCCCCGAGGCGCTCGCGCAACAACAGGCGCAGCTCTTGGCTCAGGCGCGGCAGGGCGCGGTGCTGATTTCGCCGTGCATCAGCCCGGGCGAAAAGCAGATTGCCCGCGCAGCCCTAGAGGCCGAGCTGCCATTGGTGGTCTTGCTCGAAAACGGCTTTCCGCCCCTCTACAAGCCGCCTAAGCGCTACTTTGAGGCGTGTGCCCAGGGGCGCTTACTGATGCTCGCACCGTGGCCCTATCACACCGAAAAGCGCCTAATCACCCGCGCGCAGTGCCTCGCCCTGAATGCCTTTGCCGCTCGTCTCGCAAGCCCCTAGTGTGGGGGCTGCTCGCCCCCACACCCCTCGGTGGGGCGGCCACCCACGCCCTGCGCAGGGCTGCTCGCCCTGCACCTCGGGAGCGCAGGGCGCTCCACCCCGGCCGAGGCACCCTGCGGGCACCTCGGCTTTTAGGCACGGCAGTGGCACCTCCAGCACGCGCAGCAGGGATGCGCTGCCGCGCCTCCCTGCTAGGGCCGTTGGGGGCCAGCCCCCAAGCCCCCGGCCGCGCGGGCATAAAAAAGGCCGGGCCGCGCAGCGGTTCCCGGCAAAGGGGCGGTTCTGTGGCCGCGCGGCGGGTGGCGGGGCGCTTGGGGTGTGCCCCCGGCCGCGCAGCGGTTCCCGGCAAAGGGGCGGTTCTGTGGCCGCGCGGCGGGTGGCGGGGCGCTTGGGGTGTGCGCCGGGCCGCGGAGCGGTTCCCGGCAAAGGGGTGGTTCTGTGGCCGCGCATAGTTGCGCGGCGGGAGCTTAGAGTTCCAAGCCGAGGTTACTGAGGAGGTAGGCGGGGAGTTCGTCGATGGCGATGGGGGTGGGCTTGGCTTCGCCGAGGGCGGGGGGCTCGGTGGTGGCGGGGGTGAAGGGGATGAGGACATCCTGGCCACCGAGTTTGCGGCACTGGAAGCCGAACTTGGCCGAGGGGTGGGCGGTGCAGGAGTTGGGGCAGCCGCTGATGCGCACTTCGGTGGTGACGAGCTGGGCCAGGAGGCGGCGCTCGGGGGTGTTGGCCGGGAGGTAGGCATCGAGGACCTTGGCGAGCTTCTCACCAATGCGCGGGGAGTCGGCCGCGCCAATCTTGCAGATGGTGTTGCCGATGCAGGTGGGAATGTGGCCGACATAGGAGCGCAGGGTGAGGTCGAAGTCCGGGAAGCTCTGGATGAGGGCGCGGTAGAGGGCGGTCAGGCACTTGGCGTGGACGCGCGGGAGGGTGAGATCCTGCGAGATGAGCAGCTGCAGGCGGGTGAGGCCGTAGTGCTCGAGGAAGTCGCAGAAGCGCACTAGCATCGGCTGGGTGAAGTTGCCGAAGGGCACGAAGAGGCGGACGGAGTAGGTGCCATCGTGGAGGGGCTTGCAGGCGATGGCCTTCCAGTCCTCAAAGCCCGGGAGGGGCTCGACGCCCTCGGGGAGGGTAGTGACGGGGTAGACTTCGGGCGTGAGGTCGCTCTCGGGGCAGGCGGGGTAGCCCTGGGCATCGGCCTTGGCGTAGTACTCGCGGAAGAGCTCTGCAAGGCCCTCATCGCCGAGCTTGGCGCGCAGGAAGCGGAGGCGAGCAGTGGCGCGGCAGGCGCGGTCGCCGTGGTCATTGAAGAGGGCGGTGACAGCCATCGCCACGCGGATGCACTCGCTGGCGGGGAGGGCGTCAAAGAGCTTGAAGCCCACGCGAGGCTTGTTACCGATGCCGCCGCCGAGCCAGACCTCGAAGGTGCGCGTGCCGTTGGTGAGGGTGGCGACGAAGCCGAGGTCCTGGATGGCGCAGAGCATGCGGTCGGCCGTGCGGTCGGCGAAGGCAATCTTGATCTTGCGCGGGAGGGCGTAGGCGAGGTCGAAGGCATAGAAGGCCTTGGCGAGGGCGCGGGCGTAGGGGAGGACGTCGAAGGCGGTATCGGCGTGCAGGCCGCTATCGGGGTTGACGAGGACATTGCGGAAGGTGTTGCCGCCGCCGCCACGGAAGTAGAGCCCGGCCGCTTCGCAATCGGCGAGGGCGTTGGCGACCTCGGTGGGGGCCACGCCGTGGAGCTGGATGGCTTGGCGGGTGGTGATGTGGGCAAAGGGAACGCCATACTTGGCGAGGAGGCCGGCGATGGTGCGCAGGTCGGCGAGGGTGACGATGCCGCCGGTGCGGCGGATGCGCATCATCACGGCGTCATTCTTCTGCTGATAGATGCCGAAGCCCGAGGAGACGGCCTTGAGCTGGAGGGGGGTGATACGCTGGGCGTTGAAGTCGGCCCAAGCGCCGAGCAATTGATCGTGAATACCCATTTGGGAAACTCCTTTCTAGGAAAGTGACGGGGTGGGGGTGAGTGAGCGTTCGGCGAAGGGATCGTGGTGGCGCTTGAGGGCGGCGACGATGGTCTCTTCGCTGACGGCGAAGTAGCGGGCGAACTGGGCCGGCGTGAGAGGGTGGCGCCGGGCAAGGGCGATGAGGGCCTCCTCGGAGTAAGGCTCGGGGGCGGCGGGGCCGGCGGCGTGCTGCTCGGCGGCAAGGGTGGCAAAGAGGGCGCGCAGGCGTGCGAGTTCGGCGGGAGGGACGGGCTTGACGCAGGCTTCGGCGGGGGGGCGCTCGGCGGAGTTGACGGTGATGGTGTCGGGGTGGAGGCGCTCGGCAAGCGCGAGGATGGCGTTGACCTGCTCGGGGGCGTCGTTGAAGCCGGGCATTGCAAAGAACTCCAGGTCTAGCTTGCCGGAGAAGTCGGCGCGGAAGCGCTGCCAGCCGGCGTAGAGGTCGGCAAAGTGGAGCGCGCTGTGGGGGCGGACGGTGGCGCGGAAGGAGGCTTCGTCCCAGAAGTGCAGGGAGATTTTGACGCGCGAGGCCCGTGCGGCGGCGGCGCGGACTTCGGGGTCGGCGAAGAGGGCGCCATTACTCATCAGGAGCGAGGGCTTGCCGGTGTTGCGGGCGATCCACTCGAGCACCTCGCCGAAGTGGGCGTGGAGGGTGGGTTCGCCCGAGCCGCAGAGGGTGAGGATGTCCACCGGTTCGCCCTTGGCGAGCCAGGCCTCCAACTGGCGGAAGACCTCACTGAGGGGAACATAGTCGCGGCGGGTGCAGGTGGTTTGCGGGGTGGGGCCGAGCTGGCAGAAGAGGCAGTCGTAGCAACAGGTCTTCATCGGCACGAGGTCGATGCCCAGGCTTCGGCCATAGCGCCGCGAGGGGACCGGACCGAAGAGCAGGGTGGGCGTGGACATCGGGAAAGCCTCCTAGGCGGACTATTTGGTCGGCGGGACCTTGAAGTTCTGGCGCTCGCGCAGCTGGCGGCGGGTCTTCTTCTCTTCGGGGCAGGCGGCGAAGTCGAGTTCGTCATCGCCCGAGCTATAGCGGTCGCCCAGGTTTGAACCGCCGAAGAGGTTCTCCTGCTCGGCGGTGGAGGGCCAGGGGACCCAATCCTGCGTGAAGGTGTAGGCGGCCTTGGAGAGGGGCAGGCCCCACATCTCGAAGTAGGGGGTGAGGTCGCGCTTGACGGCCTTGGACCAAGTGCAGCAGAGGCGGTCGCCCGTTGCGGCGGCGGGATACTTGTCGTACTTATCGTTGGCCACGGTAACCACGCTCTCGACGCCGAAGTGGTGGGCGAGGGTCATATAGAAGACCAGGCGGGTGGAGTTGTTGCCGGTGGCCCAGAGGTCGCGCTTGCCGGCCTTGACCGACTGGGCGATTTGGTTCCAGGAATCGGCCATGATGCGCGGGAAGGCGGTGCCGTTGAGGAGGTTCATCACGCAGGTGCCGAAGAAGTTATTGACCACCTCGGTGTTGCCCGGGAGCTTGAAGACGCCGGTGACGCCGTGGCCCATGTTGTGGCCGATTTCGTGGAGCGCGCCCCAGGAGCCGGCCCTCTGCAAGCCGGCGAGGTTCATCATCCCGCCGCCCCAGAGGATGCACATGATGGGATAGCCCGAGTGACCGGCGCCCACGGAAATTTGCGTGTCATCGACAATGCGGATGGGGGTCCACTTCGGCTCGTTCTCGCGCGAGGCCTTCTTGATGGCCTTGGGGCCGTTGCTGTAATCGTGAACAGGCTCCTGCTCGATGACCTCCGCATCGCCATAACGATTGACCGTGGGCTTAGCGGCCACCGCAGTCTCCCCATCGCCGGCGGCGGGCTTGGGCGCGGGCATTGTGGCCGCGCGCACCAGCTCCTCGGTATCGGGCGTGGCATCGGGGTTCATCTGAACGAGCTTCTTGTGGAGGATGCCCCACTCGCGCTTGGCGGCGCGGAAGTTCTTTGCTTCGCTATCGGTGGGCAGGTCGCGCCCCGAGACGCGGTGCATAATGGCCGCCGCCTTGCCCCACCATTGCGCCAGGGCCACGATATTCTTGACCTTGCGCAGGTGCTGCGACTGCACGGTGATGATGATGTTCTTGGTCTGCAGCTCGCCCCACGGGGCGGGATACTTGGAGATGCGCTCGTTCCAATCCTCGTTGGTATCAATCCCCAGGCGGAACCAGGGCATCAACACGCAGCCGGAGACCTCCACCTCCATCGGGCGCGAACCGCCGCTCCACTGGAACCACAGCACGCCGCCGAGCACGTGGCCAATCTCCTGGCGCTTCTTGGTGATCTTGAACGAGCGGCACATCTCCGGCCAACGCCACAGCGGGCGGTTGTCCGTGACCTGTTCCCACCCCATCTTGATCTTGGAGATGCTCGGCACCACGGGGTTATAGGGGTCGTCCATCGGGTTGCCGTCCTCATCGAGGGGGACGATTTTGGGGTTGAGCGCATCGGTATGCACACCGATTTGGGCGGTGAGATTGCCCGAGAGGCTGCCGCACTTGAGGGTAACCACCTCGCCCGGCGGCACATAGAGCCCGGTGCTGATCCAGCCGCCCTCGCCGGGATAGAGCGTCACCTTCTTGGTAACGCGCTCGGCATCCTCGGGCACCTTGCCCGGCCAGAGATCGGCCGACTTGGCGGCATAGAGTTCATCCATCGGCAGCGACTGCGCCTTCCAGCTCTGATAGCGCACGAGCAGCAGCTCGAGCGGATACTTGATGCTCACGCCTCGCGAGGGGCCGCAGACCACCTCGCCCCCGCGCCGGTAGAGCAGCTCCTCGAGCGCGGCCTTCAGCTGCCGGGCATCGCGCGAGACCGAGCCGCCCTCGGTGGTATTGCTCTGGAAGACGCGCATCGCCTCAATGTAGGCCACCATCCCCGCGCCGGTCTGGCCAACGACCTCCTTCACGCCGTCACCAGCCAGGCCGCCGCCATCCTTATCGTGCTTCTCTTCGCCCTTCTTCTGGTCAATCTCCAGCCGCTGAATGGCATCAAACCAGGGGCCGACCTTGGCGGCAACCTTCCTCATCCGCTCGCGCTCTTGCAATTCGGCGCGATATTCGGCGGCGGTGGGGATGCCATTGGTGGCCACGAGCTTGCGGTCGTAATCCAGCTTCTCGATCACGCGGCCCTTGGAATCGGTCTCCACCTTGGCATTTTGATAGGTCAACTGCGCCTGCAGCCCCCCGCAGAGGGCCATCATCAGGGCGAAAATCCACAAGCGTTTCGTCATAAGCTCTCCTCTTTTTCGATCTGCCAGCGGCATATTACCAAACCTTCAGCCGGACCGCACGAGCCCCGTTGCGCGCACAACCCAAGGCGCAACGCGCGCAGACTCGCCGTCTCTTCGCCCACCGGCTTCAAGCGCAGCGCCGTCTCCACCCGCCCCTGCGCATCGAGCGTGATCTGGAAGACCGCCAGGCCCCGCCCGGTTACGGCGGCTTCGCGCGGGAAGTTCGGTGCATAGCCGGCCGCCTGCAGCGCCTTGGCCACCTGCACGGTGCGGCTCTCGACCGAGGCCGGCGGGGTGTAGCAAGGCGGCAGGAGCCCCTCGGGGTCAATCCCCGCTGCGCCCACTGAAATGGAAAGCGCCAGCTCGGGCAACGGTTTGCCGCCCAAGCGCCGTGGCTCGGGCAATTTGCCGGCCAGCGAGATGCCCACCTCTCGGTCGCTCAACGCCATTGCCGCGCGGCGGGCGGCACCTTGGCGGCGCAGTTCGGCCACTTCGCGTGCCGAGGCCCGGCGCAGGGTGAGCCCGGGTTCGGGCAGCGACCAGCATGCGCGCTGTGCCGGCCCCCGATGCAGGTGCTTCCACGGTCCAAGCACCAACAGCGCCAACGCGCCCAAGGTCAACATCGAGAGCAACGCGCTCCCCCACCAATAGGTAAAGGCCCGGCGCACGGGCGAACGCCGCCGCCGCATCGCCTGATAGTGGCGAATGAGCTTGCGCCGCCGCTCGATGTTAAGGTTCCGGGCCATTGCCTATTTGCGCTCCTCGCCTTCGCTCCGCGCCGGTTCGGCCAGCACCAGATTGACCCGCTCAGCCCCGCACCGGCGCAGCCGCTCCACCCAGCGCAGCGCTTCACCATAGGGCACCGCGTCATCAACCATCAAGTTCAGTTCCCGCCCGGGGCGCGTGCGCTCCAGGGCCTCAAGTTCGATGGGGTTGTCGGAGGTGTAGCGCCCCTCTTCGAGCAGAAGCACGGTCACCTGCTCTCGCCCCGGGGCCATCAGCTGCTTGACCACCGCCGCCGGGCAGGTGGCCGGCAAGCCCTCGGCCACTTCGCCCGTGGGCAGGCGCACCACATGGCCGGGCTGAACAACCGTCTTGCCCAACAGGCAGTAAATGAGCACGGCGGCCATCGCCAAATCGAGCCACGGCACGATCAGCAGGAAGGAGCGCACCACGCGGCTACGCGGCCAGCGCCTCCCACTGAAGGAGTGGCGTTGCCAAACGAAGAGCTCGCCGGCGGCGGGTTTGACAGGCGGTTGCGCATGGGCCATGGCGTTCTCCTTTTGCGTGCGGTTAGGCCTCGGCGCTCTCGCCGGCGGATTGGGTGGGCAGCCCCTCGTTGCGGGCCAGGTATTCAAGCATCAGGGCCATGCCCATATCCATATCCAGGCAGAGCGCATCGGTGCGCAGCACCAAGATGTGATGGGCCACATAGCAGAAGGTCGCGCCAATGAGTCCGGCCAAGGAGGTGCCCAGCGCGCCGGCGATGGCCTCCACCGTCAGCCCCGGGCGGATGAGCGGGGCTGACGCATCGATGGCCGAGACGGCCAGGAAGCCCCCGAAGAGCGTCCCAATCAGCCCGAGCAAGGGGAGGATTTGCGCGAAGAGCGAGAGGAGCATCGCCCGGCGTTCCAACCGCGAGAGCTCGGCGTGGGCGGTGGCCGAGAGCACTTCGCGCAGGTGCGTTTCGTCGCTTTCGGCGTGGACAACAGCCTCGGCGACCAGGGCGGCCAGGGGGCCGGGGGTCTCATCGCAAATGGCCAGTGCCTCAGCAGTCTGCCCCTTGTCAAGAACATTGAAGATGCCTTGCAGGAAATCCTGCGGATCGATGGCAATCTTGCGCAGACGCAACATGCGGTCGATAAAGACCACGAAGGAAGCCACAATGAGGGCCACGATGCCCCAGAAAAAGACGCTATCGGTTAAGAACTCAATCATCACTGTTCCCTCCTATTGGCCGCGCAGACGGCCTCGATGGCTTCGCTTCGCCAGCGCGCGGGGTAGTCGCGGCACTGTTTGGGGGCGGCGCTATGGACGCGGCAGAGGTTCTCCGCCGTCAGAAAGCGACAGGGGGCGTTGGGCTCGCCCTTAAGCACCAACCCGGTCCGCGCCGGGGCGAGGTCGGTCTCTTCGGCAATAAAGGCTTCAACGCTCATGCCAAGCAGGGCGGCCAGCGCCTCGCAATCGGCCTCGGTGACGCGGACATAGCCCGGCACACGGCAACACGCGCCGCACCGTTTGCATGTAAAGCTCTCTGCCGCTTGCATCATCCTCCGCCGCTCCCTTGCCTAGAGAATCAAGAGACTCAGGGCCATCAAGGCCATGCCGGCCACCAAGCCGCAGAGCGAATCATGCCCTTGCCCATAGGTGCGCGAGGCCGGCAAGAGCTCGTCGAGGCTGATAAAGACCATAATCCCGGCCACGCCGCCCGAGACCATCCCCAGCAACATCGGCGGCGGGGTGAAGGAGAGGCTCCGGTAGCAGAGGGCCATCACCGCCCAGAGCGCGAAGGCCCCCACCGGCTCGGCCAACCCCGATAGGCACGCCCACGCAAAGGCCCGCTTCCGGCTCCCGGTGGCATAGAAGATCGGCACCGAAACGGAGATCCCCTCGGGAATATTGTGCAGGGCAATGGCGATGGCAATGGCCACGCCGAGCTGCGGATTCTCCAGCGCCGTCAGGAAGGTGGCCAACCCTTCAGGGAAGTTGTGGATGGTAATTGCCAGCGCGGTAAAGACGCCCATCCGCAGGAGGTGGCCATGGTTGTGGCGCGCGGTCTCCTCCACGTGATGGCGCGCTTCGGGCGGCGTGGCGGCGTGCGCATCGCGCAGCTCGGCATACTCGGCCTCCTCATGCGTCTCGTGGGGGTTCTCCGCCTCGGGCACCAAACGGTCAATCGCAAAGATGAGCCCAATGCCGCCAAAGAAGCCCAGCAGCCCCCACGCGTCGGCCCACGGCTTGCTCCACCCGGCCGCCTGCAAGGTGGCCATCCCTTCGGGCAGCAACTCCATAAAGGAGACATAGAGCATCACGCCGGCCGAGAGTCCGGTGCAGATTGAGAGGAAACGCAGATTGGTCTTGCGCACAAAGAAGGCAATCACCGCCCCGATGCCGGTGGAGAGGCCGGCAATCAGCGTGAGCCCAAAGGCCGCAAAGAGGTTTCCCATCGCCGCGTCCCTTGTCCTAGGTCAGCGCCTTGGCAATGGCCTTGGCCGCGCGCGCGGTGGCGCCGCCCTCGCCCAACTTCTCGCGCACCTCCTGATAGGCCGCCAAGAGGCGCTTGCGCTCGGCCGTCGGCCGCAGGAAGGCGAGCAACCACGAGGCTGCTTCGTAGGTGGTAAACTGCCGCTGGAGCAGCTCGGGCATCACCAAGCGCTCGGCAATGATATTCACCAGCCCGGCGAAGCGCAGCGTCATTCCCGCCGTCACGATCCGCGCCACCAACTCCGTGGCCAGGCTCACCCGATAGGCCAAGACTGCCGGGCAATTCATCAGGCACGCTTCGAGCGTGGCGGTGCCGCTGGCAATCAAGGCCGCATCGGCCTGCGCCAACACATGCCGCGCCTGCCCCTCCACCACCGTCAGATGGCGCGGACCCTGCCCCCGGCGCAGAATGCGCTCCACCTCCGCACGCATCTTGGGCGTGGGCGTGGGCAGAATGAAGGAGCAATCGCTATGCTTAATCGCTTCCACGCGCCGCGCGGCCTTCAGGAAGGTCGGCAAAATGGCGCGAATCTCCCCGGCGCGGCTCCCGGGCAGCAGGGCAATCTTGTGCGCGCCATACCACGGCAATGCCGGCGCCGGCTCGGCGCGCGTTGCTGCCGCCTGTTCCACCAAGGGGTGGCCCACATAGACCGCCTTCAGGCCGCTCTGCGCATAGAGCTTGGGCTCAAAGGGAAAGATGCACAGCAGCAAATCGAAGGCCTTGGCAATGCGCTTGATGCGCCCGCGCCGCCACACCCACACCTTCGGCGAGATGTAGTGCACCGTTCGCACGCCCAGCGCCTTGACCCGCTCGGCCAGGGCAATATTGAAGGAGTAGTAATCCAGCGTGATGAGCACATCCGGCTGCCAGCTGCGCGCCAAGGCCACCATCTCATCGAGCACCCGCTTATAGAAGCGAATCTTGCCGAGCACCTCAAAGATGCCCATCGAGCCGAGGGCATCGGTGTGATAGAGCAGCTCGGCCCCCGCCGCGCGCATCGCATCCCCACCCAGACCGCGCACCTCAATCGCGCGTCCCGGGAACTGCTTGCGCAGCTCGCCAATCAGCGCGCCACCGTACATATCGCCGGAGACCTCCCCGGCGGCCATTAACACCCGCAGCGGTCTGTTCTCCATCGCCGTGTCTACTCCGCCAAACGCGTTACCACCCGCTCAGGCCACTTCGAGCCCTCGGGCGAGGTGACATAGATGTGCTTCCAATCCAGCCCCACCACCTGCCCGGGCTTCAGCGCCTCCAGCGCCTCGCGCAAGGCTGCCGGCATCTGCGGATCGCTCGAGCCATCGCGCAAAGCCACCCGGCACGCAAAGACCGGCTGCTTTTCATCGCCGTGCTGCCCGGTCTTCTCATAGCCGGTGTATTCCACAATCGCGAAACGTGCGTACTTGCCCCCATGCGTGCATTGATTCGGGCACAGGCTTGTCAGATGCCGGCACGGCACCTCCTCAAAGCCCTCAAAGCGCGCCACCGTCCGATGCACCGAAAGCACTTCGCCCGCCGGCTCGCTCACGCGCTCATAAACCACACTCGCGCAGCCCGACAGCAGGGCCGCAATCACCATCAAAGGAAGCATCCGTTTCATAGTGCTTACACTATACCACAAACGCCGCTTGCAAGCGAGCGCGTGTGGAGAGAAGCGCGCGGGCGGATGACGGAGATGCGCGGCGGGGGCCGTGAGGGGTTATCCGTTCACGCTTCCGGCGTGCCGTGCAATGTGCGCGCCAGGGCCTCCAAGCCCACGGCGTGGGCGCAGGCGGCGGCGCGTTCGCGGGCGGTGGGCACAAAGGTCAGGAAACGCGGTTGCCCCACGGAGGCAAGGCGGTGGTAGGCCCCAATCGCTTGCATCAGGCGCTGAATGGCGGCATAGGGCAGGCGCTGGCCGAGCGCCTCGGCATCCTGTCCGGAGGCGGCGGCATAGGCGGCCAGGGCCTCGGTCTGCTGCTCGGGGGACCAGGTGACATAGGGGTCGTAGAGGAAGGAGGCCAGGTCGTAGAGCGCGGCACCGCGGCGCATCCCTTGGAAGTCGATGGCGTAGACCTTCTGCTTGTGGAGGAGGAGGTTGGTGCTCTGGAAGTCGCGGTGGACCAAGACGGTGGGCTCGGCCAGGAGCTTGGCCTTCACCTGTTCCCACTCGCGCTTGGCCTCGGGGGGCAGGGGGCCGACGAACTGTTCGTAGAGTCCGCACTCCCAATCGTAGAGCGCGCCATCAAAGCTCGGCTCCAGGGGCAAATCGCCCACCTCGGCGGCGTGGAAGCGCGCGAGCAGTTCCATGGCTTGCACCAGGGGCGAGGCGGCGTGCGCGTGGCCGTGTTCGTGGCAGGTGCAGCCTTCGCCGTGTTCGTGCTCGTGATGAAAGAGCGTTTCAAGGACCTCGGTGCGGTGTTCGGCCTCGGCTTGCTCGGTCACTAGCTCGGGGGTGAGGGTGGTATCGCCGAGGTCTTCCAGGATGAGGAGTCCGGGTTCATCGGCCAGGACGCGCGGAACGGCGACCCCGGCCTTGGCCAACGCGGTGGCGCAGGCGGCGTAGCGGCCATTCTCGGGACGCCCCTCGGTTTCGTAGGCAATGGCGATGGCCGAGCGCTTGGCATTGACCAGGCGCCAGAAGCTCCGGCGCGAACCGCGCGCGCCCAGCGGAATGACAATGGTTTCGCGCGCCTCCCAACGCAACGCGGCGAGGGCGGCGGCAACCTCGGGGTGTGGGGCGTCTTCCACGCCGGCGCAGTAGGCGGCCAAGGCGGGGAGTTTGCGGGCATCGCGGTGGGCGGCGAGGTAGCGCTCCAAGGTGCCGGCGTCATTCCAGTAGGCGGCCTTGTCAACCGCGCCCTGGACGAACTTGCCCTTGAACATCGCCGCCTCAAAGGCCTCGATGAGGGTGCAGGCGGCCTTCTCCTGCGGCAGGAAGTCGAGCACCTCGGGACTGAGCAGGCTAATGCCGGTGAAGGTGTAGGTGTGGTCAACGGCCGGGGTGGGGGAGTGATAGCAGGTGATGCGCCCGGCGTAGTCCATCTCCACCGTGCGCGGGCCGCGCTTGGGCTCGAGCCAGGCGGCGGCGAAGTTGCCCGAGCGCGCAAAGGCCGCCTCGAGCACGGCGGGAGCGACGGTAAAGAGGATGTCGCCATTCACCAACCAGAAGGGCTGACCGTTCAGGTGTTTGGCCAAGTTGCGCAGGCAGCCGCCGGTGCCGAGGATCTCGGGCTCGGGCAGCTCGTGGAGAGCGAGGGGGCCGCGATAGGCGGTGATGAAGCTGCGCACGGCCTCGGGGAGCCAGTGGGTGTTGAGGTAGACTTCGCGCACGCCCCAGGTTTCCAGCGTGGCGAGGGTGTGGGCTAGGAGCGGACGGTTCCAGAGCGGCAGGAGCGGCTTGGGCGTGGCCAGGGTCATCGGGCGCAGACGCGTGCCCAGTCCGGCACAGAGAATAAAGGCGGTGGTGGTGAGCATAGGGGGGCGTTAGAGCGTGGTGACCAGCAGACGCGTGGCGGCGGCCAGCGGCTGAAGCAGAAGCGATTGGCAGGGCGGAATGAGCACCAAATCGCCCGGCAACAGGGTAAGCGGGTGCGGACCGTTATGGGCCATCGAGGCCTTGCCCTCGGTGCAGAAGAGCACCATCAGCGAGAGGTCGGTGGTGTGCAGGGTGCGCGTGCGCTTGAGATCGAGCGTGGCAAAGGTGAAGTTGGGCGTGGCCAGGCGCAGCTGCAAATCGCGATGCGTCTGCCGCGTGGCGCGCAGATGGCGGGCGGCCACCGCCGGGCGGATGCACTGGGCGGCCTGGATGGGGTGAAGCTCGCGGCCGCGCCCCCAATCGTCAATGCGGTAGGCCGCATCGCTCGCCTGCTGAACCTCGAAGATCAAGTTCCCGGAGCCGGCGGAGTGGACGATGCCGGCGGGCAGGTCGAAGATGTCGCCGGGGTGCGTCTGGTAGGCCTGCAGGTGCTCAAGCAGATTCTCCGGGGTGACGCCCGGGGTGAGACCGGCCCAGACTTCGGCGCCGGGCGCGGCATCGAGGATGTACCACAGTTCGTGCTTGGTGCGCACGCCGAGCTCCAGGGCGGCCACGTCATCGGGGTGGACCTGGACGGAGAGGCGCTCGTGCACGTCCAGGAGCTTGATGAGCAGGGGGAAGTGCTCGGGCTCGGGGGCCTTGGTGCCCAGGAGGTCGCGCCCGAAGGTCTGCGTCAGCACATCCAGGCCAATGCCCTCAAAGGGTCCGTTAGAGACGATGCTCTCCGAGCCGGGCAGGGCGGAGAGCTCCCAACTCTCGGCGCACGGGTGCGGGGTGTTGGCGCGGTTGTAGCGGCGGGCAATGGTGTCGCCACCCCAGAGCGTGTCCTTGTAGACCGGGTGGAACATCAGCGGGTAGAGCGCGTGAGTCTTCATAGCGTGTGCGAAGGGAGAAAGTGGATAGTTGACAGGAGGATAGCGGACAGCCGACAGCGGACAGCCGACAGCGCTGGCGCTCGGTGTGGACGGCCCGCCTGAGCCGTCTGCGCGGTAAGCCATTGGGGTGTCTGTCGCGGAACGCGCTTCATGTCTATCGCCTATCGTCTATCGAAAGGGCGCGGACGGCTTCCTCGGCGCGGCGGAGGATCTCGTCGAAGGGGGCTGGGCCGGCTTCCAGACCGCGCTCGATGACGGCGGCGATGCCGTCGGCCGAGATGCGCCCGGCGAGGAAGGCCTTGACGGCCACTTCGTTGGCCAGCGTGAGGATGGGGTGGGTCCAGGTGCCTTTGGGGAGCGCCTCGAAGACGAGTTTGAGACAGGGGAAGCGGTGGAGGTCTGGCTCGGCGAAGGTGAGGCCCTGCATCTGCGCCAGGGTCATTGGCGCAACGGGGGCGTGGAGCGCGCGGTCGGGCCACGTGAGGGCATACTGGATGGGCAGGGCCATATCCGGCTGGGCCAACTGCGCCAGCAGCGCGCCATCTTTGAAGTGGACGAAGGAGTGGACGATGCTCTGCGGGTGGACCCACACGCGCAGCTGCGCGGGGTCGAGCGCGAAGAGGTGCAGGGCCTCAATCATCTCGAGCCCCTTGTTCATCATCGTGGCCGAATCGATGGTCACCTTAGGTCCCATCGACCAACGCGGGTGGTTCAGCGCTTCGGCCACCGTCACCTGGGCCCAGTCAATCGCCACCCGGCCAAAGAAGGGGCCGCCGCTGGCAGTGAGGATGACCTCGGCCACGCGCTCCTCGGCCTTGGGCGCGGCCGCATCGGTGCGCACGCATGCTGGCTGCGAGGCTGCGCTCTGCAAACACTGGAAGATGGCCGAGTGCTCGGAATCGAGCGGTAGGATGCGCACGCCCTTCTCGGCGCGCCGGCGCATCACCTCGGTGCCGGCCATCACCAAGACCTCCTTGGTGGCCAGCGCCACATCGTGCCCGGCTTCAATGGCCGCGAGGGTGGGGGCATAGCCGGCCATCCCGGCAATCGCCATCACCACCAGGTCCGCCTCAGGGAGCGCCGCTAGCTCGCAGAGCGCCGTCTCGCCGGCGGGAATGCCGGCCTCATTGGGCGCGGCCAGGGCCAGGTGCTTGACGCCGAACTGCGCGGCCAGGGCTTGCAACCCCGCCGCATCGCGTCCGGCCGCCAGCCCCACCACCTCAAAGCGCTCGGGGTGCGCGGCCACCACGCGCAGGGTGCTCGCACCAATCGAGCCCGTGGCGCCTAGGAGGACGATCCGCTTGCGGCTCATAGATAGAGGTTGAAGTCCAGGCCGCAGTACCGGGCGACAAAGTAGCTCAGCAGGAAGACGGCCGGCACGAAGATAATGCTATCGAAGGTGTCGAAGAAGCCGCCCATCGCCGGGAAGAGGGCCGAGGAATCCTTCACCCCGCACTGGCGCTTGAAGAGCGACTCCAGCAGGTCGCCCAAAATCCCCACCGTGACCAGCAGGACCACCGTCCCCAGGAACCAAAGCATCTTTCCGGGCGTTCTGGTGAGGCGGTAGACGCTGCAGAGCAGGTCGCTCCCCGGGAAGGCGTGCGAGAGGCCAATCATCGCCCCGGCCGAGAGGAGCGAGAAGGCGTAGCCGCCGGCCGTCCCCTCCCAGCTCTTCCCCGGCGAGAGGCGCGGGCACATCTTGTGCTTACCGAAGGCCGAGCCGATGAAGTAGCCGCCCGTGTCGCTCATCTTCGTGACCAGCACCAGCACCAGTGCCACAAAGATGCCGCTCATCATATTCGTCGAGGGGTCGCAGGCGCAATCTTCGGGGAAGACCGAGAGCCCGGCGACGATGATGAGGAAGAGCGAGAGCGAAGCGGGAATGTACACCGCCGAGAAGAGCGAGAGCGCCAGCGTCTCCAGCGGCTTCTCAATCTTTGCGCTCAGCAGGTGCCAGAAGGTCAGCCCGAAGAAGAGCACAATCGGGAGCAGGCAGAGCCCGAGGCCGTAGCCCTTGTGCGGGACGCCCGTTGCGGGCGAGTGCAGGAACCAGGCCCCATACATGCCCGCAAACCAGAGCGCCGAGGCCACCGCCAGCGTCTTGAAGGGCAGGGTGTAGCCGCGGTGCTTGAGCATCGCGCACAGCTCGTAGAGGCAGACGATGGCCCCGGCCGCGAGCACCCCCGCCAGCGCCCATACCGGCAGCAGGAAGATGGCCGCCAGCCACACCGCTGCCACGCTCAGCCCGCACACAACTCGCTTCTTCGATGCCATAACGCCCTCTCCTCGCTCTGCGCCTACGCCCGGCTGCGCCGATTACTTCTTGAAGAGACCCTTGAGGTCCTGGCCCAGCCCCTTGAGGTTCTCCTTGGCCTCCTGCAGGTTCGTCTTCACCTCTTCGCGCGTCTCCTCGGCGGAGGCCGCGGCCTCGTCAGAGGACTTGGCGCCGGTCAGGGCATTCAAGCCGTTGCTGAGGGAGTTGAACGTGTTGGTGCTGATGCCGCTCGCCCCTTCGCCCAGGGATCCTAAGCCGCTGCCCACGCCATCCAGGAGACCGCCTGCGCCCGAGCCCAAGGTCTCGATGCTCTTCTGCACCGGCGTGATGATCGCCATCAGGCGCTCCATAAAGGTGTGGTTGTCAATGTCGCGCAGGGTCAACGGCGGCACCGGCACCGGCACGGTGACGAACTTGCGAATCGAGACGCTGTTGTCCTCAAAGTGCACATACGCCAGGCGAATCTGCTTGGGCTCGCCGGCGGGCGTCTCTTCGGCCGGGGGCTCGGTCACCGTCTCCTTGCCCTGCGGCAACTGCGCGATGAGGGCATCCACATTCGTGGTGTCGAAGTCATACGCATAGAGCGCGCGCAGCCCCGTCAACTGCAACGAATCAATCACCAACTCCTTCGACAAGAGCGTGCGCACGCCAACATCCGCCTCAAGCATCCCAATCGAGACCAGCGGCGTCTTACCATACACTTCCGGCTTCGTGTTCACGAAGGTCGTCGGATTTTCCACCTTCACCCCTTCCAAGCGGACATACCCGCCCAAGGGCAAAATCACGCACTTCTCAATCGAGAGCGGCACCCCAAACATCTTCGCCACCGGCGGCGCCGCATGCTTGACCAGCGGACCCAGCCCGCCCGCCGCCGCAAAGATGAGCAGCACGGCCAAGAGAATCAGCACGGTCAACACCACCGCGCGAACAAACTTCCAGAGTCCTTTCAACAACTTCATAACTTCCTCCTCTCAATTCAAGGGAACAGCCTTATCATAGCACACTTCTTCCGCCGCTGCACGGGAAATGTGTGCGAGCGGTGCGGCTGCGCCGCGTGAGGTGGCCCTGCGGGCCCCGTGAGGTGCGGCTGCGCCGCGTGCGGGGGCCCTGCGGGCCCCGTGAGGTGCGGCTGCGCCGCGTGCGGGGGCCCTGCGGGCCCCGTGAGGGTGCTCGCTGCGCCGCGTGCGGGGGCCCTGCGGGCCCCGTGAGGGTGCTCGCTGCGCTCGCGTGAGGGGGGCCTTGCCCCCTAGCCCCTGCGCGCGGCACAAGTGCCGCGCCACAGAACAGCCCGGCCCCCGGCCGCACACTTACGCGGGGGGCAACGCCCCCGCAGCCCGAGAAAGCCCGGCCTCAGGCACACCCCCTGCCGCGCTCGCCCGGCCCCCACGGCCGCTCCAATGGCCGCGCCCGCCCGGCCTCAGGCTAACCCCCTGCCGCGCCCGCCCGGCCCCCCAGCCCCTCCAATGGCCGCGCTCGCCCGGCCCCGCGGCCCCTCCAATGGCCGCGCCCTGGCCTCCACCCCGCCTGGCGCGGGGCTCCCTTACCGAAAGGCCAGCCCTCCTCCTACTTTCGGCGGTGTTGGCATAGCGCCTTCGCTTCGCTCGGCCTTCTGTGGCGCGGCATATTTGCCGCGCAGGGCGCGCAGCGCCCGCCTGGCTCAAAACCCCCAGCCGCTCCAATGGCCGCGCTCTTCCCCGCACCCGCCCGAGGTTGGCCTCGCACCCGCCCGAGGTTGGCCCCGCACCCGCCCGAGGTTGGCCCCGCACCCGCCCGAGGTTGGCCCCGCACCCGCCCGAGGTTGGCCTCGCACCCGCCCGAGGTTGGCCTCGCACGCGCGCGTGCGTACCTTATATAAATAAGGGCCACACCTCCTGCCGCGCCCGCCCGGCCCCACGGCCGCTCTAATGGCCCTTCCCCTCCCCTCCCCCTCCCCCTTCCCCTCTCACTCACGCGAGCGCCTACGCTTCTTTTTGACGGACTGGGGGTGAGGATGGTATACTTTGGCCGTTTTTGTTCTTTCATACTGGAGGCAGCTGCAATGGCATATCAGAAGATTACGGTTCCGGCGTTTGGCGAAAAGATGGTGATGGGCTCGGATGGAAAGCTCCAGGTGCCCGATTGCCCGATTATTCCCTTTGTGGAGGGCGATGGGACCGGTCCGGACATTACGGCTGCGGCGATGGTGGTGTGGAATGCGGCGGTGAAGGCGGCGTATGGTGAGAAGCGCAAGATTGCGTGGATGGAGGTCTACGCCGGCGAGAAGGCGAATGCGGTGTACGGTCCGAACACGTGGCTGCCGGATGAGACGCTGGAGGCGTGCCGGGATTGCCTGGTGTCGATTAAGGGGCCGCTGACCACGCCCATTGGCGGGGGCATTCGCTCGATTAATGTGGCGATGCGCCAGGCGCTGGATCTCTATGTGTGCTTGCGCCCGGTGCGTTGGTTCAAGGGGGTGCCTTCGCCGGTGCTCCATCCGGAGCTGACGGATATGGTCATCTTCCGCGAGAATACCGAGGATATCTACGCGGGCATCGAGTGGATGAATGGCACGCCTGAGGCGCAGAAGGTGATCGACTTCCTGACGCGCGAGATGGGGGTCAAGAAGATCCGCTTCCCGGAGAGCTCTTCGATTGGCATCAAGCCTGTGTCGCTGGAGGGCAGCGAGCGGCTCATCCGCGCGGCGTTGGAGTATGCGGTGGCCAACGACCGCAAGTCCGTCACGCTCGTGCACAAGGGTAACATTCAGAAGTTCACGGAAGGGGCCTTCCGCGACTGGGGCTACGCGCTGGCCAAGCGCGAGTTCGGCGCGCAGGTGATTGGCGAGGGCCCCTGGTGCAGCTTTAAGAACCCGAAGACCGGCCGCGAGATTGTGGTCAAGGACTGCATCTGCGATGCCTTCTTGCAGCAGATTTTGACGCGTCCGGCGGAGTATGACGTGGTGGCCACGCTGAACTTGAATGGCGACTACGTCTCCGACGCGCTGGCCGCCTGCGTGGGCGGCATTGGCATTGCCCCCGGTGCGAATATCAACTACCAGACCGGCGTGGCGGTCTTCGAGGCCACCCACGGCACTGCGCCGAAGTATGCCGGGCTCGACAAGGTCAATCCCGGATCGCTCATCCTCTCGGGCGAGATGATGCTGCGCTATATGGGCTGGACCGAGGCCGCTGACAAGATCCTCGAGGCGATGGACAAGGTGATTGCCGCCAAGGTGGTCACCTACGACTTCGCGCGCTTGATGGAGGGGGCCACGGAGGTGAAGTGCTCGGCCTTCGGCAAGGCCCTGGCCGAAGCGATGGCCTAAGGAGGCACTATGCGGAACCTTTGGACAGACCCCACCACGCTGGCGATTACCTGCGGCAAGGGGATTGTGCCCTACCTGAAGCAGGAGCTGACGGAGCTGGGCTATGAGATTCTGGGCAATAACGAGACGATGGTGGGCATTCGCGCGAAGCATGCCTGCCGCGACATCCTGCGCCTGAACCTCTCGCTGCGCACGGCCCAGCGCGTCCTCTGGCCCTTTGTGCAGGAGGTGCGCTGCCGGACGCTCGACGACCTCTACCGCCTGGCCTACTACGCGCCCTGGGAGCAGGTGCTCTCGGTGGATGAATCGTTCTTTGTCAACAACGCCACGCACGATGTGCCCACCGTCACCGACACGCGCATGACCACCCTGAAGGTCAAGGATGCCATTGTGGACCGTCTGCGCGAGAAGTGCAGACGGCGGCCGAATGTGGGCGATAGCGTGCCGGTGCGCGTGGTGGCCGAGGGCGAGACGCTCTTTGAGAAGAAGACGCCCCTGCGTAGCGCCATGCGCGTGGTCCGCGCGGCGCTGGAAGATTGGCTCAATACCCTGAGCGAGGAGCAGGAGCGCGCCGAGCTGCTCATCGAGATTGATGGCTACGACCTGATGTCCGGCTCCTTCTATCTGCCCAAGCTCGACCTGATGGTGCTCAAGCGGCGCTTCGAGCGGACCTTCGGCGCGCGGCTGACGGGCGGGACCCCCGGCGCGGCGGTCTTCGTCTACTGGGAAGGCACGCACGCGAAGATCTACCTGGATACCTCGGGCAACTCCCTCTCGCGCCGCGGCTATCGCAAGGAGGGATGGGTGGCCCCGATGCAGGAAGCCCTGGCAGCCGCGTGCGTGATGGCCACCGGCTGGGACAAGCGCGCGCCCTTTGTGGTGCCCTTCAGCGGGTCGGGCACGCCGGCGATTGAGGCGGCGATGATGGCCCGCAACATCCTGCCGGGCACCCTGCGTGCCGACTACGCCTTTATGCACCTGAAGGGGTGGACGAATATCATCCCCGGCGAAAAGGCCGGCGAGAGTGTCCGCAAGCGCTTTGGCGCCACGCCCCAGGCAATCTGGCGCGAGATGGTGGCCCAGGCTCGGGCGGCGGAGGTGCCGGCCACGGAGCCCACGCTGCCGACGATTGTGGGCGTGGATTGGGAAGAGAAGGCCGTGGATATTGCCGAGGCGAATGCCGCAGCCGCCGGGGTGGGGGGAAACATCAAGTTCTTCGTAGATGACTTTACCGACACCTCGCTCCCCAAGGGGCCCGGGGTCGTCTTTATGAACCCGCCCTATGGCGAGCGGTTGGAGGATGAAGAGAGCCTCTCGCCGCTCTATGAGGGCATTGGCCAGTGGCTGCGCACGCAGGTGCCCGCCGGGTGGCGCGCGTGGGTCATCACCTCCTCCAAGCCCCTCTCGCTGAAGATTGGCCTCAAGACGTCGACCATCCTGCCCTTCAAGAATGGCGCGCTCGATTGCCGTCTGCTGGGCTATGAGGTCTTTGAGCCGGCGACCGAGTCCGAAGCCGCGGAGGCGAGCGAAGCGTGAGGCTGGGGACCCAGGTGCTCAAGCGGCTGCCGCTCTATCTGCGATTGTTGCGCGAGATGGAGCAGGGCGGCAATGTCTACGCTTCGGGCGCGGCCTTGGCCGAGGCCTTGAGTTTGGACCCCATTGTGGTGCGCAAGGATTTGGCTAAGACCGGCGTGCGCGGCACGCCGCGCTTGGGCTTTCCCATTGCGCAGCTGATTGTGGAGATTGAGCGCCTGACCGGGGCTGATGCGGAGATGACCGCCGTCTTGGCCGGGGTGGGTAAGCTGGGCTCGGCGCTGTTGGGTTATCCGGGCTTTCGGCGGCAGGGGCTTTCGATTGTTGCCGGCTTTGATGCCGCGCCCGAGCGCTGCAATATCATCCTCTCGGGCACGCCGGTTTTTCCGGTGAGCACCTTGACCGAGACGGTGGTGCGCCTGGGGGCGACCTTGGGGATCTTGACGGTGCCGGCCGACCGCGCCCAGCGCGTGGCC
The DNA here is from genome assembly GCA_051884775.1 of Candidatus Spyradenecus sp. Taxonomy (GTDB): domain Bacteria; phylum Verrucomicrobiota; class Kiritimatiellia; order RFP12; family DVOR01; genus Spyradenecus. The sequence goes on from JBJEVY010000083.1 coordinate 45,257, forward strand.
GAGATGATGGTGACCGCCGGCATCAAGGCCTTGTGGAACTTCACGCCGGTGCAGCTGGATGTGCCAGCGGACGTGTTGGTGCAGCGCGAAGACCTGGCCGTAAGCCTGGCCGTGCTCTTGCACCGGATGCGCGAAAGGAATGACTGATGTTTGCCCTGTTTAAGTGGCTGTTGTGGTTGTGCATGCCGGTGACGGCGTGCACCGTGATTTTAATGGTGGTGGTGCTGTGGCTTTTCTGCCGCCGGCAGTGGAAGCCGGCCATCCTGATGGGGATGGCCTTGGTCGGGCTGCTGACCCTGAGCACGCCGTGGATCTCCATTCGCCTGGGCACGAGCCTGGAGCGGCGCTATCCACCCCAACCGCTGGGCGTGCTTCCCAAGGCCGATGCGATTATCCTCCTGGGCGGCGGGGTGGGGCCCATTGAGCCGGGCACCTACTTCCCCGAGTGCTTCCCGGCGGCCGACCGCGTGGTGATGGCCGCGCGGCTCTATCACGCCGGCAAGGCGCCGTTGATTATTCCCACCGGCTATGGCGCCACGCGCGCCGAGAAGCCGCTCTTGGAGGCGATGCAGGTGCCTGCCTCGGCCATCCTCTGCGAAACGGCCGCTCGCGATACCGCCGAGAATGCCACCTACACCTTCGACCTGCTGCGCGCGCGCAAGTGCAAGCGTGCCCTGGTGGTCACCTCCGCTTGGCACATGCCGCGCACGATGATGCTCTTCCAGGCCGATGATATCGAGTTCATCCCCGTGGGCTGCGACTACGAGGCCACCCTGGCGGCCATCCAATTCGGCCGCTCGCCGATGTGGCAGAAGCTCCCGGCCGTCTCCACCCTCGCGCAGACGAGCGTCTATATCAAGGAGTATTTGGGCATTCTCTTCTACTCCTTCCGCAAGCAGAGTAAGGCGCCCCTGGCCAAGAAGCCGCGCATCTCGATCTCCGTTGAAGAGCCCAAGCAGTCTGTTAAGCAGCCCGCCGCCAAATGAAGGTCTTTCTCTCGCCGCCCTATATGAACGATCAGGCCGAGCGCGACCTGGTTGACCAAGCCTTTGCCTCCAACTACATTGCCCCCTGCGGGCCGATGGTGGATGCCTTGGAGCAGGCGGCGGCCGATCGCTTTGGCTTTGCCGGTGCCCTGGCCACGGTCTCGGGCACGATGGCCCTGAGTTTGCTGGCGCGAGCGCTGGAGATTGGCCCCGGGGATACCGTGGTGGCCAGCGACCTCACCTTCATCGCCTCGGTGGCTCCCTTTGCGACCCTGGGCGCACAGGTGGTGTTGGTGGATAGTTCGCCCGAAACATGGTGTATCGACCCGGTCCTGGCCGAGGAGGCCCTGGTGCGCCACCCAGGGGCCAAAGCCCTCATTGCCACCGACCTCTATGGGCAGAGCTGCGATGTGGATGCCCTGGCCGCCGTCTGCGCGCGCCACGGGGTCAAGCTGATTGTCGATGCGGCTGAGTCGGTGGGGGCCACCTATCGCGGCCGCAGCGCCGGCAAGGGCGCCTGGGCGGCCATCCACTCCCTCAATGGCAACAAGATTATCACCAGCGGCGGGGGCGGGTTGCTCCTCTCCGATGATCGCGAACTCTTGGCGCTCTGCCGCAAGCTCGCCGGGCAGGCCCGCGAGCCTTTCCCGTGGTATGAGCACACGCGCTTGGGCGACCACGGTCGCCTGGGGAATATCCCCGCCGCCATCGGCTTGGGGCAACTGCAACACCTGGAGGCGGCCCTGCGCGATAAGGCGCGCGTTTGGGAGGCGTGGTGCCGGCGCTTTGCCTTGCGGAGCTGGATTCACCCGATGCCCACGGCGGGCTATGGCGTGCCCAACCGCTGGCTCACCGTGGTCACGCTCGAGGGCCTTTCGCCGGTGGCGGCGGTGGAACAATTGGCTGCGCGCGGCATCGAGGCGCGGCCGCTCTGGAAGCCGATGCACCTGCAGCCGGTCTTCCGAAACGCCCCAACGCTGCTCACCGGCGTGGGGGCCAAACTCTTTGAATGCGGGCTTTGCCTGCCCTCCGGGCGGGGGCTGGAGGAAGGTGTGATGGACGAAGTGCTTGAAACATTGGAGCGCATGAGATGATTGTGAATCTGGCGAAAGCGAGTGCAATCGGCGCGTTGGCCTGCGGCGTTTCGCTGCTGCTAACGCCGTTGGTGCGCGGTCTGATGCGGCGCTTGGGGGCGGTGGATCAGCCCGATCCGCGGCGGGTCAACCGTGTGCCGGTGCCGCGCGGGGGCGGGTTGGCGGTGGTGGCGGCCGTGTTGGTGGCCTTGGCGGCGGCGTGGGGGCTGTGGCCCGAGGCGATGGCCGCGCAGCCCTTCTCGAAGGTGCAGTGGCCCTACTTGGCCTCAACGGGGCTCTTGGTGGCGGTGGGGGCGGTGGATGACCGGTGGGGGCTGCCGGCGAAGGTGAAGCTGCTGGCGCAGGTGGTGGTCTCGTGTGTGATGTGTTGGGGTGGGGCGCGGCTGATTCTGCCCTCGGCGCTGGGCGCGTGGGTGGCGCTCCCGTGGGTCTATGTGCCGCTGACGGTTGCCTGGTACATTGGGGTCATCAACGCCTTCAACCTCATTGATGGGCTCGATGGTCTCTCCTCGGGGTTGGCCATCATTGGCACGCTGGGGATGATTGGGGCCACGCTGGTCACCACGCCCACGCTCTTGCCGGTGGCGAGTTTTGCCTTCATTGGCGCGCTCCTGGGCTTTTTGCGCTACAACTACAATCCGGCCTCGGTCTTCTTGGGCGATTCGGGCAGCCTCTTTGTGGGGCTGACCTTGGCCACCTTCGCGCTGGTTTCGCGGCGGGGCGATGCCTTCCTGGCCACGATGGGCCTCTCGATTCTCTGCGTGGGCGTGCCGCTCATCGACACCTCGCTCGCCATCCTGCGCCGCACCCTGCGCTACATCCTGGCCCGGGGTGAAGCGGTCCAGACCGAGGGGGCCGGCGGCGAGACCTCGGCCGTGATGACGGCCGATCGCGACCACGTCCACCACCGCTTCCTCCAGTGGGCCCAGGGCAATCAGCGCTTGGCCGTGGGCGGACTCTATGCCCTGGCCAGCGCGTTGGTGCTCCTGGGCTTTGCCACGCTTTTTCTGCGGGCGGGCAATGCCACGGTCTTCCTCCTTGGCTTCTTGCTGGTGGCGGCGGTCATCTTGCGGGCGATGACGAATGTGGAGTTCTGGGATGCTGGGCGGCTCTTGGCCAAGCCCGGCGCGCGCAATGGCCGCCGCGCCATCGCCGTGCCGCTCTATGTGGTGGCCGATATTGTGGTGATGTGGGGGCTCTTCCATGCGCTGCGTTGGCTCCTGGCGTCCACCCTCCCCGCGCTGAACTGTGTTGCCTGGCTGAACATCCTGTTGGCCTATGCCGTTCCGGTCATTGCCGGGCTGGTGCTGGTGCGCGCCTACGACCGCATTTGGGGCCGCAGCACGCGCAAGGACTCCCTTGCCCTCTTCTTGGCGGTGCTGGTGGCCTCGGGCATCTCGCACTTGGGGATTGTCTATCTCTGCCCAACTCTGGCCAAGCCGCTGCTCCGCTTCCACCTCTTCTACGCGCTGTTGCTTCCCACGCCCCTCATTGTTCTGCGTCTGGTTAAGACCGCCTTCCTGCAGTGCATCGCCGTGGCGGAGAATGACCGCCTCAAGCGCGCCTCGGCCCAGGATGCGACCATCGAGCGCGTGCTTTTCTATGGCGCCGGGGTCAACCTGCGCGCCTATATCACCCTTTACGAAGTCAACGTCACCCGCAATCGCGTGGCGATGATCGGCGTGCTCGATGACAACCCCGGTCTGCGCGGGCGCATCTTCCGCGATTTGCCCATCTTCGGGCCGTTGGAGGTGCTGGAGAGCGACCGCCTCTTCCGCCGCTTGCACCCCACGCGCATTATCCTCACCACTCCTGCCATCGGCCCGGAACGGCTGGCCGATATCGAGCGCTTCTGCCAGGCTCGCGGCATGGCCCTCAGCCGCTGCACCATCGCCGAGCAGGAGCTCCTTTCCCACACCCCTTCCGCTGCCCTTTAACCCCCCTCGGAGCACGAGATGAAACAGTCTGTCAATCCCTTCCTCGACGACGCTTGGATGCCTAACTATGCCGCGATGACCCCCGAACTCTGCGAGCAGGCCCTCCGCGAAGCCCTCCCCAAGGCCGAGCGCGCCCTCTCCTTCGTGGAAAAGCAGCTCGACATCTCCTGGCAAGGCCTGGTCCTGGCCCCCATGCAGGCCCTGCGCGCGCCCTTCTCCGTTTGGGGCATTCTCACCCACCTCACCAGCGTGGTTCAGAATGACGCCTGGCGCAAGGTGGAGGAGACCTGGCAGCCGGCCATCATCGAGCTTGGGCAGAAGGCCGCCCAGAGCCGCCGTCTCTACGAGGGTCTCCTCTCCCTGCTCGATGGCGACACCCTGCTCCCCTGGCAGCGCCATGTGGTCGAGCGCGAGGTTGCCGCCATGCGGAATGCCGGCGTGGGGCTGCGCGGCGCGGCCAAGACCGCCTTCAACCGCATTCAGAAGGAGCTCGCCAAGCTCTCGCTGCGCTTCTCCAATAATGTCCTGGATGCCGAAAAGGAGATTAAGATTGAGGTCCAGCCCGAGGAGGCCGCCGGCATTCCCCCGGATCTCCTTCAGGGGAAGGGACCCTGGCAGCTGGGCATCGACTTTGCCACCTACGACGCGGTGATGCGTTATGCCGAGGATGAGGATCTGCGCCAGCGCTTCTGGCAGGCGCGCGTCACCCGCGCCTCCTCCGGCAAGCTCAACAATGCCCCGCTCATCGAGAAGATTCTCTCCCTGCGCCAGAAGAAGGCCGAGCTCTTGGGCTATCCCGACTACGCCCACCTCTCCACCGCCACCAAGATGGCTGGCACCCCGCAGGCCGTTCTCGACCTCCTCTCCCCGATGGTTGCCATCGGCAAGCCTGCCGCCAAGGCCGAGGATGCCGAGCTCGCCAAGTTCGCCAAGCAGCGCGGCTTCATCGGCAACCTTCGCCCCTGGGACAAGGCCTACTGGATCGAGAAGCACTCCCAGGCCCTCTTCGGCTACGACGAGGAGGCCCTGCGCGATTACTTCCCGATGGAGCACGTTCTCTCCGGGCTCTTCGCCCTCATTGCCAAGCTCTTCGGCGTCACCTTCGAGCCGGTCACCAAGTCCCTGCGCGCCTGGCACAAGGATGTTCGCTTCTACCGCGTCCTTGATGCCAAGGGCCAGCTCGTCGCCGGCTTCTACTTTGATCCCTACGCCCGCCCCGGCACCAAGTCCGGTGGCGCCTGGATGAACGAAATCCACACCCGCGACTTTGAGCTCCGCCAGCAGTTGCCCATCGCCGTCATCTGCTGCAACCAGAAGCCCCCGCGCGCCAAGGCCCCCGCCACCATGTCCTTCTACGAGGTGGTCACCCTCTTCCACGAGATGGGTCACGCCCTCCAGGAGATGCTCACCACCGTCGATTCGCCCACCTGCTCGGGCATCAACAATGTGGAATGGGATGCGGTGGAAATCGCCTCCCAGTTCCTCGAGCAATTCCCCTACGAGCCCGAGCTCCTCCGCTCCCTCTCCACGCACATCAACTCTGGCGAGCCCCTGCCCAAGGACCTCGCTGCGCGCATCGTGGCCAAGCGCACCTACCGCGCCGGCTCCGCTCTCGTTCGTCAGCTCCTCTTCGCCCACACCGATCTGACGATCCACTCCAAGGCCTATCCCAAGCGTTATGCCAACGCCAATGCCTGCAAGGAGGCCTTCGCCAAGAAGTTCCTCCCCAAGCCCATGCACCCGGCCGATCGCTTCCTCAACGCCTTCACTCACATCTTCTCCGGTGGCTACGCCGCAGGCTACTACTCCTACAAGTGGAGCGAGACCCTCTCGGCCGACATCTATGGCGCCTTCGCCGGGCAGCCCGCCGCCAAGCGCAAAGCCCTCGGTAAGCGCTACCGCCAGACCCTCCTGGCCAAGGGCGGCTCCGAGCCCGCCGGCGACATCTTCCGTGAGTTGATGGGCCGCGCCCCCGATACCTCGGCCATCCTCCGCCTCACCGGCCTGCTCAAGTAGGCCGCCGCGCGCGCTCCGATGTTCCGCCCCATCACGCCCCCGGTGCCCACCTTCCAGGGCTACACCGTGCGCGCCTACCGTCAGGGGCGGAGCAATGCCCCCCTGCGCACCCTCCGCGAGCCCTGCATCCACTTCGCCCCCCAATTCGGGCGCGTGGGGCTCTTTTTGCCCCACCCCGCGCCCGAACTCACCGAGGCGGCCTTGCGCGAGGCCTGGCTCGCCGCCGGTTCCCCGCCCCCGCACCCCCCGGGCCCCGACGAGGCCCTCCTCTTTGGTCGTGTCCTTCCCTTGCGCGTGCTCCCTTTCTCGGGCTATGACGACCTTTGGCTCGAGGAGACCGAGGGCGTCCTCTGCTGCGCCGCGCGCCGTCAGCCCGAGCCCTGCCGTCAGGCCGCCGCCCTCGCCGACTTCCAGGCGAAGGCCCTTCTTCAGCGCGCCCAAGCCTTCCTCGATGCCTGGGCTCCCCAGCTCGAGCGCCTCCCCGCGCGTCTCGTTATCCGCACCACCTCCCCCCGCATTCTGGGTCAGTGCACCCGCGAGGGCGAAATCCGCCTCGCCCCCAAGCTGATTGCCTGGCCCGAGCCTATCCTCGCCGAGACCCTCGCTCACGAGCTCACCCACCTCTCCCACTTCAACCACTCCCCCGCCTTCTGGCGCGCCCTCTCCCACCTCCTCCCCGATTGGCTCCCCCGCTCTCTCGTTCATTACCTCGGGTGAACGGTGAACAGTGAACAGTGAACGGTTGCGGGCTGGTGTGGGGGCTGCTCGCCCCCACACCCTTCGGCAGGGCTCCTCGCCCTGCACCTCGGGAGCGCGGGGCGCTCCACCCCGGCCGAAGCGCCCGCTGGGCACTTCGGCTGAAGGCCACGCACGGTGGCACACCAGGCTGCGCGCGGGGATGCGCTGCCGCGCCTCCCCGCCCAGGCCGTTGGGGGTGCCCCCCCCCAAGCCCCCCGCGCGGGGGGCAACGCCCCCGCACCCCAAGAAAACCCGGCCTCACCCCCGGCCGCGCTCGCCCGGCACCCCCGGCCGCTCCAATGGCCGCGCCTTTCCCCCCACGGCCTTTCCCCCTGCCGCGCCCGCCCGGCACCTCTGGCCTCACCTCCTGCCGCGCTCGCCCGGCACCCCCGGCCGCTCCAATGGCCGCGCCCTGGCCTCCGCCCCGCCTGGCGCGTGAGCCGCTTATCTTCCATCCAGTGCACCTCCTGCCATCACCGGTTCTGTGGCGCGGCATATTTGCCGCGCAGGGCGCGCAGCGCCCGCCTGGCTCCAAGCCCTCAGCCACTCCAATGGCCGCGCCTTTCCCCCCAGCCGCTCCAATGGCTGCGCAAAGGCAAAGAGATGTTGCCCCACGTACGCGGGGCTTTGCGCTTTTCTGTGGTTAAAACCGCGGGGCTTTTTTACGCAGCTGTGCCTTTTTTCGGCGTAGGCGTGGGGCTTTTGAGGGGCTGACCACACGCCGCCCGTGTGCCGGATTTTCCCCGCCAGTACAGCGTTTGCACCGCGCCGGGCTACCGTGCCGGCGTTCTCACAATTGCGAGAAGGGTGGGCAAAGTGCTTGACTGCGGGGGGGGGTCGTATAATAGAAGGCAATAACTCGGAGATTTTATCTCGACGGGTGGGCCGCCGATAATTCTCCGAAGCAAAAAGGAAGCGCAAGATGAACAGTTGGAAGCAGACCCTGCAATTGGCCATCGGCTTGACGGTGACCGCTCTGGTTGGATTGGCTCACGCGGCGGAGGTTAAACTCTCCGAGACAACGGAGCTGCAGGCAGGAGGTGACCTTACCCACACCTTTGCCGCCGGCGACACCTTTGTGGTGGATATCGCTTTCACCCCGACCTCTTTCGAGCCCACTTGCTCGGGTGACTTTACGATGAAGGTTGTTTCGGGCGGCTCCGTGGCCAACACCACTGCGCTCAACTTCTCCGGCGTGACCGGGGCTCTCACCCTTTCCGGCCTCGGCACTTCCGAGGCGCGCCTTCTCGCCCCGACCTTTGCTTCCGGCAAGACGGTCAACCTTGAGAGCTGTTGGTTCTCGGCGCTGGCTTTGACGACCTCCAGTGTCGTAAATATGACCTACAATGTCTCGGGTACAGGTGCCCTTGGCTCGCTGACGGCCTCCGATGGTAAATACGCGACCTTGAACCTTTCGGACACGCAAGAGATCACGACGATTACCAGTCCGTATCAAGCTGGCAAAGAACTTCTGACGGTAAAAGTAAATAAAGGCGCCTCGGTGACGGTGACCGGGGACTATGATGCCGGCTGTTCGAACCTCACGGTGAACGGCTTGATGACTTGCAAGGGCAACTTCAAGACCGATCGTAAAAACTATCAGAATACCAGTGTCATCATACCAGAGGGCGGGCAACTGGTGGTGGAGAAGGACTTCCTGCTTGGAAATGGAGGTTCTCCCAATCCCTATCTCTACATCAACGGTGGAGAGGTGAAGGTGAGAGGAGCTTTCATCCGCAATTGCAGTAACCAACCAAGAGGCACTGTGAGCATCGCTTCGGGGCTCTTGCAGGTGGGCACGTTGCAGGATAAGAACACAACAAACGGCCTTCCCTTTGGTAATCAGCAGAATAAGGTTACGACTTGTTTGCTTACTGGTGGCATGCTGGATGTGTTGAATGGCACATGGACCAGCACGGCGGCGACCTTCCACACCAAGGGCACGACGGTGAAGGTGGGGGCGGATGTCTCAATGGGCATTGCATGGGTGTTGGAGGCCGATACGCCGCTCATCGTGGCCGAAGGGAAGACGCTCACCTTCACGAACACCATTACGAGCGATGGCGTGGCGCTTGACCTGTCGGAGAATCAGGGCACGGTGGCTTTGGGGAGCAATCGGCCGCAGCTAAAGGGGGTTGGGGGAAGCATCAAGGTGTCACCGAGTGTGGATGAGGTGGTCGCCAGGCAGGTGCCGCTCTCGGTGACGGACGCGGTCACCTCCATTGAGGGAACGACTTGGCAGGTTGAGGGTTGGGAAACGGTGAACGCTACGCTTGATACCAGTGCCAAACAGGTCATCCTCTCGCAAGCGGGCTCTATGCCCACGCGTGTGCTGTCGGGGGATGGCGCCTGGAACGAGACAGGGTGGGAAGGGTGCGAGACCGCCCCAACCTCGGGGTCTGCTGAGGTTAAGACCGAGGTGGATGCCACGCTGACCATTGGCGCGACTGTGGCGCTCGATGCACTCTACTTTGATGTGGGGGCAGGGAAGACCTTAACGGTGGCCATCGCAGCGCAGGATGCGAGCCTCGTGGTCAGCCAGACCATCGTCAAGAGCGGCACGGTTATTGTGCAGGGCGGCAGTTATGGGCAAGTGTCTCTCGCAAGTGATGCTGCGCTTCTCTTTGGTCAAGGCGCAACCTTCACCTCCGTGGATGACGGGGGTACGATTGGCCTCTCGGGGTCGGGCACCAAGGAAGTGGACGATTCCAAGGCGTTGCTCTTCCGCGCGGGCACCTTCCGCAAGGAGGGCGAGGGCGAGTTTAAGGTGCAGTTCGATTCCTCGGCGGATGCTTGGTGCAATCGGGTTGAGGTGAAGAGTGGGGGGCTTAACGTCTGGCAAGTGAATAGCAAGGATCGTAGTTATACCTTTAACCTGTCGATTGACCGTGGTGCGCAGTTCACGCAGGGGGCTACGTGGGGCAATAGCGTCAACCTGAAGGGAAGCCTTGCGGGTGAAGGCACGCTGAACATCCCTAATCATACAGGTTCTACCAACGCTGACACCACGCGCAGTTTCACCTTCTCGGGTGCCTGTGCAGACTTTACCGGTAAGGCTCAGGCTACAGGGGTGGCGGTTTACTTGGAGCCTTCGGACAGTCACTTTGGTGGGTCGCTCTCGGTGGAGACGGCGGGGTCGCGCGTGGTGACCTTCTCGGTGGCCGATGGCGTAACGATTGGCGGCGATGTAACGCTTGGAACCTCCGGTAAGACGATGACCCTCTCGCTCAAGGGGACAGCACCGAAGGCCAAGTCGCTGACGCTTAAGGGCCTGGTGACGGTGTCGCTGCCGGAGGCCTCGATTGCCGATGGCACCGTGCTCTTTACGCTGACGGGTGAGGGGGCCAAGGCTGACACAGAGACGGCGGAGAAGTTCACCTCTGTGCCCTCGGGCTATGTTGTGGTGGCTGAGGGGGCGAGCTATGTGTTGCGGAAGGTGACCTTGCCGGGGGTGGAGCCCTCTGTACCCGGTGCGGGCGATGAGCAGGCGTACTCCGACGAGGCGGCGGCTGCCCTGACGGCGGCGGCAGGGGAGGCCGGGTTGCAGGAGGTGAGCACCATTCTCTTGCAGACGAAGGGGGCGGCGAGTGGGTCGAAGCCGACGGTGACGGAGGTCAACAACGCGCTCGGGTGCTTTGCGGGCGTGGTTGAGGCGGATGCCGGGGAGAAGACGCTGACGATTCGCTATGAGTTCGGCGTGGCGGATATTGGGCCGGATCTGACGGCGCTCGATGAGGCGGGTGACTGGGCGGGCAAGTGGCAGGTGGTGGCCAAGGTGGAGGGGCCGGAGGGGGCGGTCTTTGTCGATGGCGTCACGGTCTCCGCCTATGAGGTGGGCGAGGATGGCATCATCGCGGCAGACGCTGAGCCCTTGTCCTCGACGACGGTCTCGGGCGCGGTGAACGAGGTCACGCTGAGGGGCATTACGCTTGAGGGCCTGGGCACGCACGGGGTGCGTGTGAAGGTGAAGGCGGAGAAATAGCTGACAGCTGACAGCGGACAGCGGACAGCCGCTCACGCGACGGAGAAACCGATGGTCACAATAGCGTATCTCCACGGCTCAGACGGGTGTATCACCTCGAGCGCCAGCGCTGTCGGCTGTCCGCTGTCGGCTGTCCGCTCTAAGTAAGAAGCAAAGGAGTTCACGATGAAGTTGCAGAGCCTACGATTTGGGATGGGGGTTGTGTTCGGCGCGGCACTGGTGGGGAGTGCCGCGTGGGGTGGAACGGTCCAGGTGGGCTCGGCCGGATCGCCGGTGAGCTCGGGGGCGTGGTCGACCCTGGGCGCTTCGGTGCAGGCGGGGGACACGGTGGATCTCTACGCAGCAGACGGGGCGACCATTGCTTTCGATGCGCCGCTGTCGGCCGCGTCGCTGCAAGTGACGTGCGCAGGGTCGGCGACGCTGCAGGTCAACGAGGGGGTGGATTTCGCGACGGGGCAGACGGTGCTCACGCCGGGGACGCGGGTGACGGTCCGTGGGGTGGGGGGCGACTTGGGCGCGCTCTCGGCTCAGGGGACGGGGAGTAACGAGAATGGGCTGACGCTTGCGAGCGGCCGGTGGCAGCTTTCGGGGCTGACGGTGGCCTATGAGGCGGGGGCGGATAACCTGATTTGGCAGGTGCAGTCGGGCGCGGAGGCGGCCTTTGCGGGGGAACTGTGCTGCGATAATCTGTCGCTGACGGTGGGGGGAACGTTGACGGTGAACGGCGGGGTGAAGTCGGCCAGCGCTAATTATCGCGCGGGGTGGGTGACGGTGGCTTCGGGGGGAACGCTGAAGGTGGCGGGGGATTACACGGTGGCGAATGTCTGGGCGGCCCATCAGCTGACGGTCTCTAGCGGCGGGTGCCTGGATGTTAGTGGCCAGCTGGTGTTTAACAGCGGGAAGAATGATAGCGGCAACAAGTTTCAGGTGAATGGAACATTGCGGGCAGAGTCGGTGAGTGTGCCGATGTGCAGTGGTGTGGAGGTGGCGCTTGATGGCGGCTGCGTGGTGCTCAAGAATGGGGATTGGCAGTGCACGCCGGCGCAGACATGGACGCGGTGCAGCTTCTTGGCGTTGGCGGATGCCACGCTCTCGGGCGGGACGGTGACGCTGGTGGGCGACAGTGCGCTCTGCCCGTGGCCGGATAAGGTGTTGACGCTCGCGCCGAGTGCGCTCGTGGGGTCGGGCGCGGTGACGCTGCGTGGCAATCTGGGCACGGTGGATGTGGGGACGCTGCGTCCGACGCTCTCAGGGCAGTTGGCCGGAACGCTGCGCGTTACGCCGGCGGCCGGAGAGCGGGCGATTGCCTTCCCGTGTACGCCGCTGGTGCCGGCAAGCAACTATTTTAAGTTGGAGTGCACGGAGAGCGGTTGGGAGGGGGCCACGCGGACCTTGGTGACCGGGCAGAATGGTTGGCTGGGTTATGCGCTCGAGCAGGTGCCGACGCTCTCAGTGGCTGGCGCAGCGCAGTGGTCGACGGGGGCCTGGGCCTATATCGAGGCGGGCGTGCCGACCTCGGGGAATGTGACGGTGGTGGGCAGTGGCACCTTGACGGTGGATCGCACGGTGGCGCTCAACTCGCTGATGTTGAATGGGGGCACGGCGGCGCTTATCCTCGAGGGCGATAACCTGGCGAGCGCGGAGACGGTAGTGGGCTCGGGCGAAGTGGTTGCGCGCAGCGGCAACTACGGCGCGCTGACCATTGCCGACCGGGCGGCCTTCCTGCTCGCCGATAGCAGCTCGGCTACGGTCGAGAGCCTTCCCGATGGGGCGCGCGTGGGCGTCTATGGCGCCGGCTCGATGAGTGACACCGCGCGGGCGGCTAAGTGGTTGTTGCGCAATGGCATCTTCCGCAAGAGCGGCGAGGGGAGCTTTACCGTGACCACCTACAACGGCTCCGATGTGGCCGGGAAGTCCATTGAGGTGACTGGCGGGACGCTCTCGCTCCATGAGACCGGTGGCTCGGGTAATTACACCTGGCAGGACCTCACCGTGGCGAAGGATTGCACCCTCGCCTTCCCCGCCAAGTAGGGCACCAAGGTGACGGTGGCCGGCAATCTGCGCGGCGAGGGCACCGCGCAGATCCCGGCGCACAGCAGCGGCGGCGCGCAGCGGTATTGTGAGTGGACGGGCGAGACGGCCGAGTTCGCCGGGCGCCTGGAGGTGACCGGCGTGGCGCTGCAGCTTGCCGGCGGGCGCACCGGGCGCTTTGGCGGCAGCGTGAGCGTGAAGGATGGCGGCAGCCGCCAGGGGTCGCTGAAGGTGACCCATGGCACCGGCGTAACGATCCAGGGGAGCCTCACCTTGGGTTCGGGCACCGAGCTAGACTTGCAGACGGGCGGGCTGACGGTCCTGGGCTCGCTGACGGTGGAGGGCCCGGTGACGGTGGCGATGCCCTCGGGCGCACAAGCCGGGGACACGGTCATTGACTTGGGCGAAGAGGGTGTGGCCGATGTCGCAACGGCGGCCAACCTCACGGTTGACGGCTTTACAGTTGTTGCTGACGGCTCGCAGTATGTGCTGCAGTAGTCGTGAACGGTGAACAGTGAACGGTGAACGGTACGCTCACGCGACGGATAGACGGTAGGTCAACACAGTGTATTTCTCACGGCTCAGACGGGCCAAGCACATCAAGCGCCAGCGCTGACGGCTGTCGGCTGTCCGCTGTCCGCTCCAGTTACAATGAAAGGAACAGGACAATGAACTTTTCTCGCAGAGGCTTTTTGAAGGGGAGCGCGATGGCGGCGGCGTTGGCGGCCACCCCGGCGCTTCGGGCGGCAACCGGTAAGCAGCCCCCGCGCGTGGTGCTCATCTCGCTCGATGGCATCCGCACCGATGGTCTGCAGCAGGCCAAGACCCCGAACCTCGACGCCCTCTTCGCCGAAGGGAGTTTCTCCTGGACCACGCGCGATGTGATGCCCTCAATCACCCTGCCGAACTGGACCAGCCACCTGACCGGTGCCGGCCCCGAGCAGCATGGTGTGGTTGAGAATGTCTGGAGCCCCAAGAAGAACCGCATCC
>JBJEVY010000084.1:0-18694 GCA_051884775.1 Candidatus Spyradenecus sp.
CCAAAGAAGGACGAGCCGCAGAAGGTGGAAGAGGCCAAGAAGAAGTTGCTGCAGAGCAAGTCCTTCTCCAAGCTCATCAAGTCGAGCGCTACCTCGGCCATCGCTGGCTTGAGCTGCTACCAGACCATCGAAGGCACCAAGGACAAGGGTAAGGCCGGTCAGATCGGCGTGATTGTCCGCTGGTCGCCCCTGATGCAGGAGATGGCCGCCTCGATCGTCACCCATCAGTCCGTCAAGCAGGGCGAAGGGCGGATGTCGATTGCCAAGCAGTTACCGAAGAAGTCCACGGACCTGCTCTCGGTCTTCGGCGTGAAGCCGATGTTTGACAAGAACGGCAATGTCACCCTCGTGGCCTTTGCGCAGGTAGGTGCCCCCAAGGAAGATTCCTTCTTCGCCGAAAGCGCCCGCGAGCGGGCCAAAGAGCAGGCCCGCGCGATGATCGCGAGCTTCGCTGGCGAAGTCGTCGCCGTCTCTAAGACCGTCCTTGAGGCGGAAACGGCCGAGATCTACGAAGACGGCAGCATCACCGTGGAAGACACCAGTGCCTACAAGAAGAAGATTGAGGCCGCCACCGAGGAGATTGAAATCAGCGGCATCTCGACGGCGCGCACCTGGGAGTGCAAGCACCCGCTCTCCGGACGGACCGTCTATGGTTGCGTTGTCTCCTGGTCGCCCAAGAGCGCCCAGCTGGCCACCACGATGAAGGAACTGATTGCTGCTCCGAAGGTCACGCCCGCCGAGCGCAAGGCCGCTGAGAAGGCTAATGCTGCAGCCCAGCCCGCCCCCGAGCCGGTCCAGCTCAAACAGTCCCTTCCCCCGCAGGAACAGAAGCCCAAGCCGACGGCCAAGTCCTACTATTCCGAAGGTTTCGCGAGCGAAGAGCTCTAACCTTATCTGGAGCGAACACCGATGAAAACACCGTTGGCGCTCCTTTCGCTTTGCCTCGCGCTCCCACTCTTGGGAGCCTCCGAGGCAAAGGCCCTCTTTCAAGTTCACCAGGCAGAAATCCTCTCCCGGCGGGCCACTAAAGTCCAAGAGACGCTCTTCGCCGTTGGCTATGTCCACTCCTTCCCCAACTCCGAAACGCATATCGACCGAGACCTAGGGCAACTGTCCGCCGCGAAGAACCTCGACTATCTCCAGTTCACCCAGGCGCCTTGGCCGGAAGACCTCCCGCAAGAAGCGCGCGGAACCGTCTGGCAAATCTACCGCGCCTTGCACCCCTTCTCCGCCGCGACCGCGCAAGGAGAATGCGTCTACCAAGTGCGCGAAGCGGACAACCGCGTCTTGGCCGTGTGGGCCTACCCCGCCCAGGCCGTCACCTTTGAGCCCCTCGACCCGGTCAAGTTTCAGGAGGCCGTGGCGCTCTACCGCGAAGCTGTCGAAGCCACCGCCGATCCTGTACCCGAAACTCCGGGCCCCGAGCATACCCCCGAAAAGGTAGTCCCTACCTCAAAGTGACCTAGGGCCTAGGTCGAGGCGAGGTAGGGCCTAACGCGCGCGGTTTATTATGGTAGGGGCATCGTCGGCCTGCGGAGCAGGCCTTGCAAAACCTTCTCTCGCAAGCAAAGCGAGCGCCCCTCACCGTTCACCTCTCACCGTTCACCGTTCACCGTTCATGTGCGGTCGGCTTGCAGTTTAGGCCGTGCTTTGGTATCTTACAACGGAATTGCCACCCGAGGTCTCTTGACAATTTTGGTTGAGGGGTTGGGCGGCAAGGCCTGAAGCGGTTTTTAGAACAGTAAGGATAGGCTATGGACAAAGTCTCTTTCGGAATGCAGATGCAGGACCTGATGGAAAGCACGCCGGTTGATGTGGCGCGCGGGCTGGCGTTGGTGGGCGAGTTCTTGCCGGTGGATGCCAAGGGTGCAACGAAGGGGTTTGCGATGTTGACCGAGGCGGTGGTGAAGGGGAAGGACCTTCGCGGCGCGGTGGCGTGTGTGGCGTTTTACGCCGATCACGGGGCGCAGATGCCGGAAGTGACCTTGGCGCAGCTGCGCGAGGTGGTCAGCCGCGCGCCGGCGAATGCCGATGAGAAGCTGTTGATTGATTCGATTGGCCTGAATACGGCGATTGCCACGGCGATTGCCAAGCGCCTGGGGGTGCTGTTGGCGCTCAAGCCGGGGGTGTATGTGACGAGCCAGTCGTGGGGCTTTGGGCAGGTGCAGGCGATTGACACCTTCTATGGTAAGGTGATTATCGACTTTGAGGGGAAGAAGGGCCACGCGATGAGCCTGACGGTGGCCGGGCAGAACCTGGAAGTGGCCCGCGAGGGGCACTTGATGACGCGCTTGACCGAGAACCGCGCGGAGGTCGAGGAGCTCTGCAAGAAGCATCCGGCCGCGTTGGTGCGTCTGACGCTTGAGAGTTACGGTCCGCTGACGGTGCAGCGTCTGGCCGAGCGTTTGGCCAGCTGCGGGCTGGTGAGCGAGAAGGCGTGGAAGAGCTTCTGGGAGGCCGCGCGCCGCGGTCTGAAGGCGGATAAGGAGCATCCGGTGGAGATTCCCACCAAGCGCACCGAGCCGATTCGCCTGTTGGAGGCCGATGAGGACTTTGGCGACAAGTGGCTCAAGCGCTTTGCCAAGGAGCGCGACCTGAAGGCGGTCTATGAGGGCATCATCGGCCTTTTGGCTGCGAAGAAGGATGCGGTGCCCGATAGCTATATCGCGGTGGTGAAGAACCGCCTGGACTTTGCCATTAAGGGCTCGGAGAAGTCCGACTTCCCGCGTTATGCGCAGCTGGTCTGCCTGGCGCAGAAGTTGCAGCTCTCTTCGGCCGATGAGCAGCTCAAGCAGGCCGAGACGCTCCTGGAGAAGGACGAAGAGGACAATCTGCTCTTGGCCGTCAAGGGACTGGCTGCGCGTGATGTCTCGGCGATGATCTCCTTCATTCTGGCGGCGAAGCCCGAAGCGAAGGCCGTGATTTTGGCGCACTTGGAGGCCTTTGGTAGCGTGGCGTTGGGGGCGACGCTCTCGACGCTCGCCGGCGATGCCGAGACGGGCGAGGCGCTGCGCGCGCTGCTCACCCAGCGGCCGCGTCCCTTGCCGACGGTGGTGGTCTGGGCGCTGCGCAACCGCAACGAGGCCGAGGCCTGGCAGTTGCCGAAGATCAACGACCTCATCACCCAGTCCATTCACATTATCGAGCAGCACTGGACCGGCGAAGAGCTGCGGATGCGCAACGCCCTGCAGGGCTTCTTCGACAGCGCCAAGTGGTTGGAGGAGATTTGCAAGTACCTGAACACCTTCCAGCGCGAAGTGATGTTCGAGCGCATTCAGGCGTCGACCGTCTGGGACACCGCCTCGCAGCGTAACATCCTCATCCGCCTGGTGCGCTTCGATCCCGAGCTGGGTAAGCTCCGCCGCGCCACCAAGGCCCTGGAAGAGCACCCGCACCTCACCTCCGAGCGTTCGCTCACCGCCTTCAAGTTGGCCTACGATCACCTCATTAACGTGGAGATTCCCGCCAACACCCGCGACATCGCCACCGCTCGCAGCTACGGCGACTTGCGCGAAAACGCCGAATATCAGTTCGCCAAGGACCACCAGCGCGTCCTCCTCTCCAAGCAGGATGAGATGGATCGCACCCTCAAGCTCCTCAAGACCACCGACTTCTCCGGCGTGGGCACTGAGGTCGCCGCGATGGGCACCCGCGTCACCGTCGAGACCAAGCACGGCACGCAGTGCTTCACCATCCTCGGCGAACTCGATCGCGATGAGGCGCTCAACATCATCTCCTGCCGCTCGCGTCTGGCGATGGCCCTCATCGGCCAGCGCGTTGGCGCCACGGTGGAGCTCCCCGACGAGCGCGGCCTGACCGCCGCCACGATCAAGGCCATTGAGCCGCTCGATGACCAGGTCCGCGCCTGGCTCGCCCAGATCCCCACGGCCTACGAGCCCAACGCCTAACCGATGGCCGGCACGCTCGTTGTCCCGCGGTCACGCGGCTCGATTCGAAAGGTGGCCGAGGCCCTCGCGCCCTTCCGGAAGATCCTCGTGACCGCGCACATGCGCCCGGATGGGGACGCGGTGGGCTCCTCGGTGGCGATGGCGCGCCTGCTCAAGGCGCAGGGCTTCGAGCCCACCGTCGCCCTCTCGCCCATCGGCATGGGGCCGACCAAGTTCTTGCTCGACTACGCCCCCGCGTGCGTCGCCCCCACCAATATCCGCGCCAAGGATTACGATTGCGCGCTGGTGCTCGACTGCAGCGGCTTGGACCGTCTGCCCGAGGGGCCGCTGCGCGATGCGGTGGCCAAGCTCCCGATTCTGAATATCGACCACCACGCCACGGCTAATGGCGCCTTCGGCATCGCCCGCTGGGTGGTTCCCTCCGCCAGCAGCACGGGCGAACTGGTCTACCGCTTTGCCAAGCGCCTCAAGTGGCGTTTCGACCGCGAGACGGCCGAGGCGCTCTGGGTCTCGCTGGTCACCGATACCGGGCGCTTTGCCTACTCCTGCACCAGCCCGAGCACCCTCAAGGCCGCTGCCGAGCTCCTCGCCTGCGGTCTCGACTCCTCGGACCTCAACGACCGGCTCTACCTCTATTCCAGCGAAGGGGCGATGCTCCTCAAGCGCAAGGCCTACGATTCGCTAATCACCTGGTTCCGCGGCAAGGTGGCCCTCATCTGCTTGACCGCCCGCGACTTCCGCCGCGCCGGCGTGCCCAAGAGCGAAATCGAGGATGCCATCGATATCCCCCGCTCCATCCCCACCGCCAAGATCTCCCTCTTCTTCTACGAGACCAAGGATAAGCCCGGCGTCACCCGCCTGAGCATCCGCACGCGCGGCCAGACCCCCGGCTACTCCGCAGCCTCCATCGCCGAGCATTTTGGTGGCGGCGGACACCTCCGCGCGGCGGGTTGCGAGTTTCAGCTGCCCCCCAAGGCCGCCATTGAACAGGTCAAGGCCTACCTCGCCACACTTGAAGCGGTGAGCAACTAAGGGTGCGCGGCCTGGCGGCCGCGCGAGAGGAGGCGGCTGCGCCGCCGTGAGATGCGCCTACGGCGCGAGAGGAGGCGGCTTTCGCCGCCGCGAGGTGCGCGGCAGTTGCCGCGCGTTTTTTTATGATTCACGCGAGCGCAGCGAGCCCTCACGGCCCGAAGGGCCACCTCGCGCGGGCGCCAGCCCGCACCTCACGGCCCTCCCGGGCCTTTTGGCGCGGAGCGTGCTTGCACTCTGCGCCAAAAAGGTCCATAATACAAGCCACGACTTCAGGTCATAAAAGGAGACAGAGCAATGAAGAAGTTGGAAGGTTTGATTGCCGCGCCGCACACGCCGTTCTACGCCGATGGGCGAGTGAACCTCGATCTCATCCCCAAGCAGGTGGAGGTGCTGCTCAAGCAGAAGGTGATTGGCGCCTACATTTGCGGCACCACAGGCGAAGGAATCTGCTGCTCGGTGGAAGAGCGCAAGCAGGTGATGAAGGCATGGGTGGACGCGGCCAAGGGCAAGCTCTTCCTGATTGCGCACGTGGGCGCGCTCTCGGTGGTGGATGCGCGCACGCTCGCGGCCTACGCGCAGGAGATTGGCGTGGATGCCACGAGCATCGTGCCGCCGAACTTCTTCAAGCCCGGCTCGATCGACGCGCTGATTGACGATCTCAATGCCGTCTTGGTGGCCGCCCCCGAGCTGCCCTTCTACTACTATCACACCTCGATGAGCGGCGTGACCTTCGATATGGAGCAGTTCCTCATCAAGGCCGACGGGCGCATCCCGCAGCTGGCGGGCATCAAGTTCAACTATCCCGACCTCTATATGTTCCAGCGCTGCCAGCGCGCCTGCGGCGGGAAGTATGACATCACCTGGGGCATCGACGAGTGGTTCGCCGGCGCGCTCGCCTGCGGCGCCAAGTCTGCCATCGGCTCTACCTACAACTACGCCGCGCCCCTTTATTATGGCATCTGGGAGGCCTACAAGCGCGCCGACCAGGCGGCGATTGACCGCGGGATGGCGAAGGTCTGCCGCATTGTCGACCTGCTGGTGAAGTATGGCGGCGTGGTGGGCGGCAAGGCAATGATGGCGATCCACGGGCTGGAGATGCCCACCGTGCGCCCGCCGCTCACCAACCTCGCCCCGGCCGATTGCAAGCTTTGCGCTGACACCGTCGCCGCGATCCTCGCCGAATAACCCAAGGGGCTTCTTATGCTGAGCAAAGAGAGACTCGAGAAGCTCGAGCGCGTCTACCGCGATGGGCTTCTGTGCGATGTGGTTCCCTTCTGGATGGAGCACGGGCTCGACCGTGAGTTCGGCGGCATTATGACTGGCGTCGACCGCCAGGGGAACCGGATTGACGATGATAAGGGCGTCTGGCAGCAAGGCCGCTTCGCCTGGACCCTCGGCTTCCTGTGCAACCACGTCGAGCGCCGCAGCGAGTGGGAGCTCGCCGCCAAGGGCACCCTCGACTTCCTGCGCAAGTATTGCTACGACCCGAAGGACGGGCGCATGTTCTTCCACATGACCCGCCGCGGCGACCCCATCCGCAAGCGCCGCTACGCCTTCTCCGAGAGCTTCGCCTCTATCGCTTATGGCGAATACGCCCGCCTCACCGGGTCGGATGAGTACGCCGAGCTCGCGCGCAAGACCTATAAGCTCTATGGCGACCACGTGGACTTCCCCCCGAAGTTCACCGACATCCGCCCCACCCGCGGCCTCGGCCACCCGATGATCAACATTGTGACCTGCCAGCGTCTGCGCGAGAGCATTGGCTATGAGGAGGCGAACGAGCGCATCGACCGCGCAATTGCCGACATCGTCAAGTTCCACCTCAAGCCCGAGATTCGCTGCGTGATGGAGACCGTCGCCCCCGATGGTGCCATTATCGACCACATCGATGCGCGCACCCTCAACCCCGGCCACGCCATCGAAGGCGCCTGGTTCATTATGAACGAAGGCAAGATGCGCAAGCGCCCGGACTACATCCGCATCGGCCTGGACATGCTTGATTGGTCCTGGGAGCGCGGGTGGGACACCGAGTTCGGCGGCATCCTCTACTACCGCGACGTCTACAACCACCCCGTCAGCGAGTATTGGCAGGATATGAAGTTCTGGTGGCCCCACAACGAAGCGTGCATCGCCACGCTCCTCGCCTACCAGCTCACTGGCGACGAAAAGTACGCCAAGTGGCACACCCTCGCCCACGACTGGACCCACTCCCACTTCCCCGACCGCGAATGCGGCGAGTGGTTCGGCTACCTCTCCCGCGATGGCCGCGTCTGCTCCGACCTCAAGGGCAACCTCTACAAGGGCTGCTTCCATGTGCCGCGCATGCAGTATGAGTGCTGGCAGCTCTGCAAGGAGCTGCTCAAGGATGGGACGCTGAACCTTGTCTGAGGCGCTTGATGCCCTCATCGGGCGCGTGATGGCCCCGGAGCTCTTCTGGGAACTCTTCTGGTATCTCTTTGCCGGAGGTTGCTCCACGGCGGTGAGCTTCGTGGGCTACTCGCTGTGTCTGCGCAAGCTCGCCCTCGGCAATATCTGGTCTAAGGTTCTCTCTTGGTTTGCGGCGGCCACCACGGCCTTCGTGCTGATGCGCCTGTTGGCCTTCAGTGCCACCGAGAGCGGCTTCTGGAGCTCGGCCGCAGCCTTCTACGCTTCACGCGTGGGCACCGCGCTCCTCACCCTCTTCCTGATGTGGTTCATCCTGGAAAAGTGGCTCGCCTGGAATCTCTCCGATCCCAAGCGCGTCCGCCTGGAATACGGTTGGTGGCCCGAGGTCCTCAATGGCATTGTCACGATCCTCGAAATTGCCATCAACTACTTCATCGCCAAGTTCTGGATCTTTTGACCTGTAACCGCGCGAGCGCTCATCCCTCTGACCCGTCTAGCCTCCCCGGCGCAGACGGGTTTTCGTTTCAAGTGCCAGCGCAAATTGCGCCCCAATCGCGAGACCTTGGAGGCAATGGCGGGGCCAATCGCTCGCCGTACCCCTCGTTTGACTCGATGGCGGCCTTGACGGCGGAGTTGCACCAGTAAGCGCCACCGAGGCCTCTGACGCTTCGTGCGACCTTCGCGAGCCATTCGCTAGCGGCTTTCTAAGGGGTGCGTGCGCGGGGAGAGAGAGTGTGGTAGAATGGCGGCGTTTTTTGAGTCTTATTGGAGTGCGACATGCGCGTTTCGCTGAGTTGGCTGAATGAGTTTGTGGATTTGAGTGACCAGACGGTTCAGGGGGTCTCGGACCTGTTGACCTTCTCGGGCGTGGAGGTCGAGGGGATTGAATCGACCGGCGTGGTGCTTGATGGGCACTTTGTGGTGGGCGAGGTGGTGGATTGTCAGGCGCATCCGAACTCGGATCACTTGCATGTGTGCAAGGTCTTTGATGGCACCGAGACGCTGCAGATTGTCTGCGGAGCGCCGAATGTGCGCACGGGGGTGAAGGCGCCGCTGGCGAAGATTGGCGCGGTGATGCCCGGGCCCGAGGGCTTTGCCATTAAGAAGGGGAAGCTGCGGGGCGTTGAGAGCTTCGGGATGCTTTGCTCGAAGGACGAGTTGGGGCTGGGTGGGGCGCATGACGGCATTTGGGAGTTGCCGGCCGAGGCGGTGGCGGGGGCGAGTGTGCAGCCGTTTATGCCGCCGGCGGAGACGGTCTATGATTTGGAAGTGACGTGGAATCGCTCGGACTGCCTTTCGGTGCGCGGGATTGCGCGCGAGTTGGCTGCGCTGTTGCACCGGCCGTTGAAGGCGGTGGCGGTGGACTTCCCGGAGGCGGGCGCGCCGGTTGAGACGATGGCCAAGGTGGTGGTGGAGGCGCCGGAGCTCTGCCCGCGCTATACCGCGCGCGTGGTGACGGGGCTGGACCCGAAGGCGCCGACGCCGGCGTGGATGGTGCAGCGGTTGGAGGCGTGCGGTCAGCGGTCGCTGGGGCTGGCGGTGGATGTGACGAATTATGTGATGCTCGAGCTCGGGCAGCCGTTGCACGCCTTTGACCATACGACCTTGGCCGAGCGGACGGTGGTGGTGCGCCGGGCGAAGGCCGGGGAAAAGCTGCGCACGCTCGATGGCAAGGAGCGCGCGCTCGATGAGACGATGTTGGTGATTGCCGATCCGCAGAAGGCGACGGCCGTGGCGGGGATTATGGGCGGCGAGGAGACCGAGGTGGAGAACGCCACCGGCACGGTGCTCCTGGAATCGGCCCTCTTCGATGCGGCGAGTGTGAAGTTTACGGCCACGGCCCTGGGGATGAACTCCGAGGCCACCTATCGCTTTGCGCGCGGGGTGGATCGCGATTTGGCTGACGAGGCGAGTCGCCGCGCGGTGAGTTTGCTGGTGAAGTATGGCGGGGCGACGGCGTGCGCGGGGGTGATTGATGTGGATAACCGCCCGGTCGAGCCGATTGATGTGCCGCTCTCCTACAAGCGCGTGTGCGAAGTGATTGGCGTGACGGTGGCGCCGGCGCGGGTGGATGAGATTTTGACTTCGCTGGGGATTGAGAAGGTCTCGGGCGATGGCGAGCGGGCGGTTTTCCGGAGCCCGAGCTGGCGGTATGATTTGACGCGCGAAGCGGACCTGATTGAAGAGGTGACGCGGATGAATGGTCTGGACGCCATTCCCACGCAGTTGCCCACGCTCGCGGCCGTTTCGCAGTTGCCCGAGGAGAGCTTCCGCGCCAAGTGCGCCGTGCGCCACGCGCTGCTCTCGCTGGGCTTCACTGAGGCGATGCACTACTCCTTCCTCTCCGCCGGCGAGCTGGAGGCCTTCGATCCGTCGGTCAAGAACCGGCTGGCGATTCCGAACCCGGTCTCGGCGGATTATGGGGTGCTGCGCGAGTCGTTGCTGCCGCAGCTGATTGCCTCGCTGGGGCGGAATGCCTCGCGGCAGGTGGAGAGCGCGGCGCTCTTCGAGGTGGGGCGCGTCTTCTCGGTGGATGAGAAGAGCGGGAAGCCGGCGGAGGCGGAAAAGGTGTCGCTGGGGATGATGGGGCCCTTTGGGCGCGATGCGCTCAATCGGCGCACTCCGGTGCGCGATGAGGAGGCGTTGCTTTGGCTCAAGGGCGCGGTTGAGGCGCTCTGCGAGCGGCTGCACGCCCCGCGTTTTGGTTTCTTCGCCTGCAATCATCCGGCCTTCGCGCCGGGCTTTGCGGTGGAGATTTGCCTGGGGCGCAAGCGCGTGGGGTTGATGGGCGCGGTGAGCGCGGCGATGCGCCACAAGTTCCGCCTGAATACGCCCTTGGTGGTGGCCGAACTCGACCTGGCGCAGCTCTGCAAGGGGCTCGACGCCCTGCCGCGCCTCAAGCCCGTGCCGCAGTTCCCGGCCAGCCGCAAGGATATCGCCTTCATCGCGCCTGAGTCGCTCACCCACGAGACGATCCTCAAGACGATTCGCAAGGCCGCGCCTGCGGAATTGACCGATGTGGCGCTCTTTGATATTTTCACCTCGAAGGCAATCGGGGCCGGGAAGCGCTCGATGGGCTATACCCTCGAGTTCCGTTCCGCCGAGAGGACCCTCACCGATGCCGAAGTGAACAAGGCCTTCGCGAAGATTGCCGATGCCCTCAAGGAGTCCCTGGGCGTGGAGATTCGCGAGGCCTAAGAGAGAAAGATTGTGAAGGTGTGCGCCGAAGTGCAGAAAGGCCCTGTGTGCGTCCCCCGTGGGGGGCGTGAAGGGGCGCGTGCGCTCGGCTGCGCAAGAACCCATTTGCGGGAAACCGCTCACTGTAGTGCGCCCTGTCCTAAGCGCGAATCGGCTGACATTTTTCCGGCCTACACGTTTTTAGGATGGCTCCAGGGCTCGACTCGATTGGCGTGGCCGCGCAGGCCGCACCGGGCAGTCGGGCGAGGGGCTGTCACCTTGGATCGCCAGGGCTTCCGGAGAAGGAAGCGTTACGCCTGGATGGGGCTTTTTTGTGAGGTCGCAGGCGCTTGAAGCGCGTGTTAGAAGGGAGCAAGACGATGGTTAAGCAGTTGCTATTGGGGCTGGCCCTCTGCGGGGCGATGGTGCTTTCGGCCACGGAGGGCGTCTCCGATATGGCCGTGCAGTTGTTTGGCAAAGAGGCCGCAACCAAACGCGTGGATAAGGGCGCGGTCTTCATCGACGGGCTCTATGTAAAGGCGCCTTACTCGGTCACGCGCGAGGGGAACGTCATCCTCATCAATGGGCAGATTGCCAGCCGCTTTAAGGTGGAGTCGGCCGTGGCCGGCGCGATGGCCACCGCGCGCGAAGCGGCGAAGAATGATCCGGCCATGCAGGGTGGGGAGATCTCCGAGGAGGCGGGCGCCACCATCGGCAGCGACGACACGCCGACCCTTGAGACCACCTCGAAGGGCACCAAGACCCCGGCCGGGAAGAAGCCCAGCGCGCTGGAGGCCAAGATTGCCAAGCAGTATGCCAATGGCACCGGTCTGGACGCCAAGATGGCCGCTCAGAAGAAGGCCAAGGAGCTGAAGGAGGCGTCCTCTAAGGGCTCCTTCAACGAGTCGAGCTCCGGCACGGGCGAGACGATGGCCCTCTTTGAGGAGGCCGACTACACCTACACGCCTCCGGCCAAGCCCGAGCCGCCCGCCGTCCCCTATGTCCGCCCGGCTTCCAAGGCCTCCTTCGCCGAGGTCGCCGCCAAGAACAAGGCGCGCGCCGAGGAGGTGGCCGCCAAGGCCGCCGCTGCCGCCGGGGCCAAGGAAGAAGAGGAGAGCGAGGAGATTTCCACCGAGGACTTTGAAAACCTCTCCGAAGAGGAGATCGCCGCCATCACCAAGAAGGCCTCCGACCGCCGCGCGCTCCTGGAGAAGCTCTTGGAAGCCGATAGTTTGATTCTCCTCTCGGCCAACACCTCGGCCGCCAAGACGCAGAAGAAGCCCGTGATGCTGCGCTTTGTGGCCAGCCTTGAGAAGCTCTGCTCGGCTGCTAGCGCCGATGCGCTTGTCAAGCAGTGGGGCAAGACGCTTCCGGCGAGCTACCTGCGCAAGATTTACGATAACCGCGAGAGCAACGCGCCGGAGATGAAGACCCTCATCCTGCGCGTCAATCGTGAACAGAAAGAGGCCAAGGAGCGCTCTAGCCGGCGCCTCTAATCCCCCCTCGGTCAGCCGCTATGGCTCGCCCCCTTGCCACGTGTCCCACCCTGCCTGCGGCCCTAACGCAGGAGGCAGTGGCCACACTCTGCCGCGAGGGGGCGCTTCTTTGGGCGGAGCAGTCCCAAGCCCAGGCGCTTGACTGCGCGGCGGTCACGGTGGCCGATGGTGCGGGGGTGGCCTTTCTGTGGGTGTTGCAGCAGCGCGCCCGGACCTGTGGCGGCGAATTGACCCTGGCGAACCTCTTGCCGGAGCTCTCCGCGCGGCTGGAGGGCTACGCGCAGGCTCAGGCCCGGGCGGCCGCTTCGCCCGAAGTCCGCGGCGCGCAGACTCCGCGCGAGAACCCGGTTTCGGCGCTTGGCCGGTGGGTCTGCGAGGGGGCTTCAGCGTGGGGCGCGGCGGTGGCCTACTTGGGCGAAGTCTTCTGTGCGCTCGGTTCGCTCTTCTCCCGGCGCTTTCGGTGGGGCGATTGCCGCCTGGCCTTCCAGCGCTGTGGTGCGGAGGCGGTGCCGGTCTCCTCGCTCATTGGTTTTCTGCTGGGGCTGATTCTGGCCTTCCAATCGGCGATTCCGCTTAAGATGTTCGGCGGCGAGGGGTTCGTCGGCGGCTTGGTGGGCATTGCGCTGGTCCGCGAACTGGGGCTTATTATCACGGCGATTCTGATGGCCGGGCGGACGGGGTCGGCCTTCGCTGCCGAGCTTGGCACGATGAAGGTGAATGAAGAGATTGACGCGCTTGAGACGATGGGCCTTAAGCCCGTGCGCTTTTTGGCCCTGCCGCGCATTGTGGCCGGCACCCTGGCCCTGCCCTTCCTCTCGCTCTTTGCCACGGCCGCCGGGCTCTTGGGCGGCTGGGTGGTGATGGCGGTTCTCGGCTTTCCCCCGCAGTATTACCTCGATCAACTCCAGGCCTTCGTGGCGCTGGGCGACCTCCTGGGCAGTTTGTCCAAGGCCTTCCTCTTTGGCTTTATGGTCTCGGCCGTTGGCTGCTGGCAGGGACTGCGTGCGGGGCGCGATGCGGGGGCGGTGGGCACGGCCACCACGGCGGCTGTCGTCACGGGCATCGTCCTGCTCGCGGTCCTTGAAGGGCTTCTTTCGGGCGTCTTCTACGCGATGGGCTGGTAGGTGCGGGCAAGGAGGTTGCAGATGGAGCGAGAGGTCGTTATTTCCTGCGAACACCTGGTCACCGGCTACAACGGCGTCAAACTGATGGCCGATGTCAATCTCCAAATCTACCGCGGCGAGATTGTCTTCATCCTCGGTGGCTCGGGCTGCGGCAAATCCACCCTCCTCAAACACCTCATCGGCCAGGTTCCGCCCATCGCCGGCACCATCCGCATCCTCGGGCAAGACGCCTCTGCCGCCGACGGCCCCTCCCGCGAACGCCTCCTGCGCGCCTTTGGCATGATGTACCAGAGCGGTGCGCTCTTCGGCAACCTCTCGGTTCTCGAAAATGTCCTCCTGCCCCTCGAAGAGTTCACCCCCTTCCCGAGTGACCTGCGCGAGTCCATTGCCCGGATGAAGCTCGCCCAAGTCGGCCTCCTTGAGCGCGCCGATGCCATGCCCTCCGAGCTCTCCGGCGGCCAACGCAAACGCGCGGCCATCGCCCGCGCCATGGCCCTTGATCCGCCCATTCTCTTCCTCGATGAACCCGGTGCCGGGCTCGACCCCATCACCGCCGCCACCCTCGATGCCCTCATTCATCGCCTCTCGCGCGAGCTCGGCATGACCGTGGTCATCATCTCCCACGAACTCGCGAGCATCGAGGCCATTGCCGACCGCGCCATCTACCTCGACCGCGCCGCCCAGGGCGTCCTCGACCAAGGCCCGCCGCGCTATCTGCGCGACGAATCCCCCCACGCCGTCATTCGCAACTTCTTCAATCGCCGCGCCGATGGCGCCGACGCGTAACCCCCGGAGCCCCGCCCTATGAAGTCCTCCACCCGCCACTTTGCCATTGGCCTCTTCCTCCTTGTGGGGTTTGGTCTCTTCGCTCTCGCCTGCATCCTCTTTGGCGGCAGCCAGCTCTTCGCCAAGAAAATTATCTTCGAGACCTACTTCGCCTCCTCGGTGCAAGGCCTCGATGTCGGCGGCCCGGTCAAGTTCCGCGGGATGAAGATTGGCAAGATCGAAGAGATTGGCTTTGCCGGCAGCCACTACGGCGAGCGTCCGGAGATTGACCTTTCCGCCCCGGGCATCCACCGCGCCCTCTCCTACATCCGCGTGGTCTGCTCCATCGACATCAAGGCCCACCCCCACTTCGGCCTCGAGCGCGTCCAGGCAATGCTCAAGCGCGGCCTGCGCGCCAACCTCGAAATGCAGGGCATCACCGGCACCGTCTTTATCAATCTCGACTTCTTCCGCGATGGCGCCCTCGCCGCCGACGCCGCCCCCCTCTCCGTCCCCTGGACCCCCGACGAGCTCTACGTCCCCTCCGCCCCGAACACCCTCCAGAGCTTCCTCTCCGTGGCCGAAAAGATTGCCGCCAAGCTCGAAGCTCTCGACTTCTCTCAGACCGTTAACGCCCTCACCTCCCTCGTCCAAAACGCCGATTCCGCCATCTCCCGCGCCGACATCCCCAAGCTCGCCGCCACCTTCACCGCCCTCGGTGAATCCCTCTCCGCCGAACTTGAGAAGCTCGACACCCTCCTCGCCGCCATCGATGGCCCCGCCCTCAGCAAGGACCTCCACGCCTTCTCCTCCCAACTCGCTGACCTCTCCACCGAGCTCCGCGCCGCCCTCCCCGGCCTCGTCTCCTCTGCTGATAAGACCCTCTCCCAGGTCAACACCACCCTCGCCGATGTCTCCCCCCTCCTCACCGAGGCCACCAACTCCGTCCGCGCGCTGCGCGAGACCCTCTCCCCCGACGTCGGCGAAGACCTCGCCCAGACCCTCTCCGCCCTCGCCCGAACCTCCGCAGTCCTCGAAGACCTCATCAGCGAACTGCGCGAGCGCCCCTCCCGTTTGATCTTCGACGACAAGGAATAACCCCGCCCGAAAGGTCCCGCTCCATGAACCGCTTCGCCCTCCCCCTTCTCGCCCTCCTGCTCATCCTCTGTGCCGGCTGCTTGGGCCCGCGCGAGACCCCCGCCAACCCCCGCTACACCGTGGCCAATCCCCCCGCCAACCCCATCGCTCAAAACCTCCTCCCCGCCGTCCGCCTTGCTGCCGACCTCCGCGCCGCCCCCGGCCCCCTCCACTTCCACGCCGACGGCACCGTCACCCCCGTCAAGGGCCTCACCTACTACGCTCCGCTCGAGCTCGCCCTCGAAGTCGCCCTCCGCGATGCCACCGCCCTTGACCCCGAGACTGCCCCCCGCCGCCTCCCCATCACCGTCCTCGCCTTCGGCCTCGATGAACGCTCCGGCACCCCCCTCGCCGTCGTCCGCCTCGCCACCCCCGCCCCCAATGGCGCCCCCCGCGAACTCCTCGCCACCCGCCCCCTTCCCGCCAATGCCTCCCCCCGCGATCTCCGCGAAGCCCTCGCCGCCGCCCTCCTCGACGCTTACGCCCAGCTCACCCGCTAAGCGTTGCCAGTACCCGCCTGGACTAAAGCCCCAGCCCCGAGCATCCGCCGCCCGGGGCTTCTTCATCTTCATCCCGCCCCAAGGCAAACAATTAACCCCCGGGCTTAATTCAATTATCCCCCCGGGGATAATTATTCCACCCGCCCGAGGTCGAGGGTCCACCCGCCCGAGGTCGAGGGTCCACCTCGGGCGGATAAAAATGTAAAGCGCCCGAGGACCCTCCAAAGCAGGGCCCTCTAAATCCCCCCGGGGCTTCCAGCGCAATCGTGAAGCCGGAGTCTCCGGCGGCCCGGCGGCCCCTTGCGCTGTTCACGCGCGCTACCACTTGGGCGGCTAAAGCCGCCCGCTACAATAAATCACCGCACACCCCTCACCGCCCACCTCTCACCGTTCACTGTTCACCGTTCACTGTTTACCTCTCACCTCTCACCTCTCACCGTTCGCGCGCCGCAGGCGCACTTTTTGCTATACTTCGGGCTGTACGATGGGAGAGCCATCGTTCTCTTGAAGCACTTTGTGCATAACTGATTGCCTCAGTCGAAACCTAGGAAACTTCAACTCATGGGCAAAAGGTTGGCAAGGTGTGCCGTTCGGCACGCTTTCTTTCCTGTATCTATGAGTGGGCTTTCCTAGGGCCTCGACTGAGAGACAAGACAAGAAAGCGTGTTTTATGTTGTTTAACAGCTTGGCCTTCTTCCTCTTTTTGCCGCTGGTCTTTGCGCTCTATTGGGGGGTGTTTGGGCGGTCGCTACGATGGCAAAACCTCTTTGTCGTGGCGGCGAGTTATCTCTTTTACGGGTGGTGGGAGTGGCGGTTTCTGATATTGATTGCAATCACCTCGGCGGTGGCCTACCTCTCGGGGATTGGGCTAGCGTGGCGGCGGCATCGGGGATGGGTGGTGGCCTCGGTGGTCATCAATGTGGGGATTCTGGGCTTCTTCAAGTATTTTAACTTCTTTCAGGACCAGGTGGTTGCGTTGTTGCAGTTGCTGGGCTTC
This sequence comes from Candidatus Spyradenecus sp., assembly GCA_051884775.1. Taxonomy (GTDB): domain Bacteria; phylum Verrucomicrobiota; class Kiritimatiellia; order RFP12; family DVOR01; genus Spyradenecus. The sequence continues at coordinate 16,522 of JBJEVY010000084.1, forward strand.
CAGGCACACGGGTGGACGCTGGCGGTGCTCTTGCCGGTGGGAATTTCCTTCTACACCTTCCAATCGCTGAGTTACACGCTAGATGTGTGGCGCGGGACATTGCAACCAACGCGTGATCCGGTGGCCTTCTTCGCCTTTGTCTCCTTCTTCCCACAACTGGTTGCCGGCCCCATTGAACGGGCGAGTCATCTGTTGCCGCAATTCTTGGCACCGCGTCGCTTTGACTATGCGGCGGCGGTGGAGGGGTGTCGTCAAATCCTCTGGGGGTTCTTCAAGAAGGTGGCGGTGGCGGATCTTTGCGCGGGGCTGGCGAACAGATTACTGCGGGACTCGGGGGAGATGTCGACCGTTTCCTTGGCAGCCGGGCTCTTTTGCTTTACCTTCCAAATCTATGGGGATTTCTCAGGCTACTCGGATATCGCTATCGGCTGTGGCCGGCTCTTTGGCATTCGCCTATCGCGCAACTTCCACGCGCCCTACTTTTCGCGTGATATCGCCGAGTTCTGGCGGCGGTGGCATATCTCGCTGACTACCTGGTTCCGCGACTACCTTTACATCCCGCTCGGCGGCAGCCGGTGTGGTCGGTGGCGTTCCATTCGCAACACCTTTGTGGTCTTCCTCGTCTCGGGGTTGTGGCACGGAGCGAACTGGACCTTTCTGGCGTGGGGCGCTTTCCACGCCTGTTGCTTCCTGCCGCTCCTGCTACGGGGCACGAATCGGCGTTATCTGGGGCCGGTGGCAGCGGGACGCTGGTGGCCGAGCCTTCGGGAGGTGTGGCAGATGGGCTGCACCTTTGCGCTGGCGGCGCTCGGCTGGCTCTTCTTTCGAGCGGCAACACTCGCTGAGGCGTGGGCCTGGTTGCAGAAGCTCTTCTGGGACTTTGACTTCTCGCTGGAGCCACTGCGGCGGATTGGCTACTGGCGTGTCTTTCCGGCGGTCGGGCTGTTGTTGCTCTGCGAGTGGGTTAACCGCACCGAGGCCTTCGGCTGCGCGCGCTATCCCCGTTGGCGCCCGCTGCGCTGGCTCTGTTATTGGGCGTTGGTGGCCTTTATCTTCTTCTGGCTCTCGCCATCTCAGGTCTTCATCTACTTTCAATTCTAATGCTTGCGAGGCCTCTCGATGAAACGCTTTGTCCTTTGTGTCTCCCTCTTTGTCACCCTGGTAATCCTTCCTGCCGCGCCACTCTTCCTTTGGGCCTACCGCTCGCAGGTGCGCCTCTTTGAGCAAGCCTTTATCGTGCCCGACTGCCGCGTGGCCGGCGTGGGCGACTCGCGGATGGAGACCTCCATCGACCCCGCCCTCTGGCCTGGCTTCTGCAACTTCGGCCAAAGCGCCTCGCCCTTTGGCGTTTCTCTCCTCAAGGCCCGCGCCATCTGTAAGAGTAATCCGGAACTTGAGGTGCTGCTCATTGAAATGTGGCCGAAGACGGGCTTCTTTACAACAGAAACCGGAGAGTATGATTCCACGCAGAACACGCTTTTGGCCGAGTTAATGAATGGTCGCTGGAGCGCACTCTTTCGGGCTGGAGCCTTGCAACGGTTTAAGCTGGGGGTACTCACGGCAGCCATCGCTAATGCGCGGAGTGCGACTCCAACTTCGTGGCTAAAGGGGGGATTCTTTGCGTTGCATAAGGAGGCCACCAAGAATAAATGGCGAAACGAGTCGGCCTTTATGCGCAAAGAGCACCCCCAGAAGCCTGCGGCTTCCTTGCCCGAGAAGGGGGAGGGTGAGCGCGAGCTGCGAAACTTCTTGCGCGAGATGCACGGGCAGAACGTCCGGGTAGTGCTCCTGACGGCCCCGGTCCATCCGTGGTTCCGGAAGCACTCCTTTGGCGGAAGTGACCGCGAGGCGCGCTTTGAAGCGCGGATGAAGGCGATCTCGGCAGAGTTCGGTGTTCCGTGGCTGAACTACTGGGCCGATCCGCAATTGACGGATGTTGAGTTGCTGGCCGACAGTACGCACTTGAATTGGCGCGGAGCGGCAATCTATACGCAACGTGTTCGCGCAGAGGTCGAGGCCTTACAGCGCCAATGGCGGCCGGCGCACTGATCCGCGCGCACACAAAAAAAGTGCTTGCATTTTGCGTTCTGCTATGCTACACTTTGCGCCATTCCTTTCCCGGGGGTATAGCTCAGTTGGTAGAGCGTTTGAATGGCATTCAAAAGGTCAGGAG
>JBJEVY010000085.1:0-18332 GCA_051884775.1 Candidatus Spyradenecus sp.
CGCGAGCTTGCTCGCGGGAGGGGCTGCCCCTCACAGCCCGGCAGGCCACCCGCGCAGCGGCAAAAAAGAGAGCGGGCTTGGGGCCCGCTCTCTTCGCCAAAGCGCTTACTTCTTGTGGCGATTTGCCTTGATGCGTTTGCGATACTTGTGCTTGGACATCTTGGCGCGACGTTTCTTCTTGATAGAACCCACGGTCGTGCTCCTTGGTGTTGGTTAACGTTAACGTTTAGAAAATGACCTTGTTGAGGGCCAGTTCGATAATCCCCTGCGCACCGGCGGCGCGCAAGGCAGGGATGATGTCACGGACCTCATCCTCGAGAATGACGGTTTCAATGGCCACCCAGCCTTCGGAGCTGATGCGGTTGACGGTGGGGGCGTGGAGGGAGGGGAGGAGCTTGGTGATTTCGGGCACCTGGCTCTCGGGGGCGTTCATCTTGAGCAGCACGCGGCTTTCGGCGGCGAGGGCGCCCTGCAGGAGCATGGCGATCTGCTCAATCTTCGCGCGCTTTTCGGGGGTGGCCCACGCCTGCTTGTTGGCGATGAGGCGAGTGGTGGAGGTGAGGACCGTATCGACGATGCGCAGGTTATTCGCGCGCAGCGAGGAGCCGGTCTCGGTCAGCTCAATGATGGCATCGACCAGTTCCGGGGCCTTGACTTCGGTGGCGCCCCAGGAGAACTCGACGGTGGCCTTGACGCCATGCTGCTCAAGGTAGCGGCGGGCCAGGCCCACGGCTTCGGTGGCGATGCGCTTGCCTTCGAGGTCCTTCACCGACTGGATGGGCGAATCGTTGGGCACGGCCACGACCCAGCGCACGGGGCGGCTGGTGGCCTTGGAGTAGCACATCTCGCAGACTTCGTGCACGTCCGAGCCATTCTCGTAGATCCAGTCAAAACCGGTGATACCCGCGTCCAGCAGCCCGAGCTCCACATAACGCGCAATCTCCTGCGGGCGGATGAGGCGGCACTTGAGCTCCGGATCATTGACCGTCGGCACATACGAGCGCGAGGAGCAGGTCATCGAAAACCCAGCTCGCTTCATCAGGTTGAAGGTCGATTCCTGCAACGAACCCTTCGGCAAACCAAGAACAATAGACATAGGGCAACTTCCTTCTGAACGCATAAGTCCTCATAGTATCGCACACTCATTCAAAAAGTGCAAGCGGTGCTCGCTGTCGCTCGCGTGAACGGAGAACGGTGAACGGTGAACAGTGAAGGCCGAGCGAAGCGAAGGCGCTATGCCAACACGGTGAAGGCCGAGGCGCGCTAGGCCGGATCATCCGGAGATTCCGGAGGCGGCCCGCCAATGGGGGAGGCCGCATTAGAGCGCTGCGAGTTCGGCGGGGGTGAGGGGGCGGTAGGTGCCGGGGCGGAGGCGGCCGAGGGTGAGGGAGGCGAGGGCCACGCGTTTGAGGCGGCGGACGCGGAGGTGGGCCTGCTCGCACATCAGGCGGATTTGGCGGTGGCGGCCTTCGGTGAGGGTGAAGCGGAGGGTGTCGGGGGAGAGGGGGTCGACTTGGACCGGGCGGATGCGGTAGCCTTCGAGAACCATCGGCGCGCGCAGGCGGCGGAGTTGCTCGGGGGTGGGCGCGGGGGAGACGGTGACTTCGTAGACCTTACGGTGGGCGAAGCGGGGGTGCGTGAGGCGCTGGATGAGCGCGCCATCGTTGGAGATCAAGAGGAGCCCTTCGCTCTCTTTGTCGAGGCGGCCGACGCACATCAGGCGCAGGCCGAGGGAGCGGAAGCGGTCGAGCGCGGTGGGGGCGCCTTGGCCATCGGTGGAGCAGACTTCGCCGACGGGCTTATAGTAGAGGAAGGTGTGGTGGGGCTCGGCCTGGGCGCGGATGGGGCGGCCATCGAGGGCGAGGGCGGCGGCGGGGTCGACGCGCGCGCCGGGCTCGGTGACAACGGCGCCTGCCACGGTGACGCGGCCGGCGCGGATGAGTTCGGCCGCGCCTCGCCGCGAGGCGATGCCGCGTTGGGCGAGGAGGTTTTGCAGGCGCTCGGCGGAGGCTCGCTGCGCTCGCAGTGGACAGTGATCAGTCGACAGTCGACAGGAGGCGCTTCGCGCCGGGCGGCGCGCTGTCCTCTGCTCGCTGTCCTCTGCCATCTCGCGAAGCGTTAGATGGTGCGCGCGGCGGCGTCGCCGATGTAGGCGGCAGGGGTGAGGGCCTGGAGGCGGGCCTTATCGGCCTCGGGGATCTCGAGGGAATCGATGAAGGCGTGGATGGCCTCGGGGGTCATGGCGTGGCCGCGGGTGAGGGCTTTGAGCTTCTCGTAGGCGTTGGGGACGCCGTAGCGGCGCATCACGGTCTGGATCGGCTCGGCAAGGACCTCCCAGGCGTGGTTGAGGTCGGCAGCGAGGGCCTCTTCGTTGGGGGACATGCGGCCGAGGCCGCGGAGGGTGGAGGCCACGGCGATGAGGGAGTAGGCAAAGCCGGCGCCGACATTGCGGATGGCAGTGGAGTCGGTAAGGTCGCGCTGCATCCGGGAGACGGGAAGCTTGCGGGCGAGGTGGCCGAGGATAGCGTTGGCCAGGCCGATGTTGCCCTCGGAGTTCTCGAAGTCGATGGGGTTGATCTTGTGGGGCATCGTGGAGGAGCCCACTTCGCCGGCGACGACCTTCTGCTTGAGGTAGCGCATGGAGACATAGAGCCAGACATCGCGGTCGAGGTCGAAGAGGACCTGGTTCCAGCGCTGGAGGGCGTCGAAGAGCTCGGCCATGCCGTCGTGGCTTTCAATCTGCGTGGTGAAGGGGTTTTGCTCGAAGCCCAGGCTCTCGATGACGCGGCGGGAGAGGGCGGGCCAATCGACCTGCGGGGCGGCGGAGAGGTGGGCGTTGTAGTTGCCCACGGCGCCGTTCATCTTGGCCGGGAGGCGCACGGCGTCGAGCTGCGCGGCCTGGCGGCGGAGGCGGTGGACGAAGACGGCGAGCTCCTTGCCCAGGGTGGTGGGGCTGGCGGGCTGGCCATGGGTGTGGGCGAGCATCGGCAGGGCCATCGTGGCGTTGGCGAGGGTGGCGAGGGCCTCGGTGAGGCGCTCTTGCTCGGCGCGCAGGAGCTGGAGGCCGTCGCGTAGCTGCAGGGCGTGGGAGACGTTGTTGATGTCTTCGGAGGTGCAGGCAAAGTGGATGAACTCGCTCAGGTGCGCGCAGCTCTCGGGGAGCTTCTCGCGGATGAGGTACTCCACGGCCTTCACATCGTGGCGCGTGGTGGCCTCAATCTCCTTGACGCGCTGGGCATCGGCCAGGGAGAAGCCATCGGCGATGGCCTGGATGGCGGCGCGCTGCTCGGCGCTGGGGCAGGAGGCCTCGGGGAGGGCGGGTTCATCGCAGAGGGCCAGGAGCCAGGCGATCTCCACCTGGACGCGGCGGCGGATGAGGCCATACTCGGAGAAGACCTCGCGCAAAGGCGCGGTTTTGTCGGCATAGCGACCATCGATGGGCGAGACGGCGGTGAGGGCGGAGAGTTCTAACATCTTGGGACTCCTGGTGTGCGGTGAGGGGATTACTTGCGCTTGGCATCGCGCGCGGCGGCGAAGGCCTGGGCCGCGGTGGCGAGGCGGGTGCGCTCGGGGAAGGTCTTGTCGCTTTCGCTCTTGCGCAGGGCCTCGAGGGCCTTGGTCTGCTCCTTGGTGAGCGCTTGCGGGGTCTCGGCGAGGAGGACGACGTGCAGATCGCCGGTGGCAAAGCGGCCAATGCCGCGGACGCCTTGGCCGCGCAGACGCTGGACCGAGCCATTGGCGGTGCCGGGCTTGACCTTGAGCGTGGCCGTGCCGTTGGGCGTCTCGATGGGAAGTTCGCCGCCGAGGGCGAGAAGGACGGGCGAGACCGCCTGGCGCAGGATGAGGTCCTGGCCATCGCGCTCAAAGAGCGTGCTTTCGGCCACCGAGCAGCGCAGATAGAGGTCGCCGCGCGGGCCGTTGTTGGCCCCGGCGTTGCCCTTGCCGGCCACGCGCACGCTCATCCCATCGGCCACGCCGGCGGGGATGGGCACGGGAATCTGCTCATCGCTGGCCACAAAGCCATCGCCGCCGCACGTGTGGCAGGGCTTTTCGATGACGGTGCCGGCGCCGCGGCAGACCGGGCAGGTCTGCTGAATCATGCCAAAGAAGCCGCCGCGCTGCTGGATCACGCCCGAGCCGCCGCAGTGCTTGCAGGTGGCGCGCTTGCTGCCCTTCTCGGCGCCGGTGCCCGAACAGTCGGGGCAGGCGACAGCCGCGTGGATGCGGACCTTCGCTTCGGTGCCGAAGAGGGCCTCCTCGAAGGTCAGGCGGATGGTTTGCTCGGTATCTTCGCCGCGCTGGGGGGCAGTGGGGTCGGCGCGGCGTCCGCCGCCGAAGCCCCCAAAGCCGCCGAAGCCGCCGCCGAAGAACTGGTTGAGAATGTCGTTGAGGTCGGCGCCGTGGGTGAAGTCGCGGGCGAAGTCGAAACCGCCGCCGCCGAAGGCACCCTTCATGCCCTCGTGGCCGTACTGATCGTACATCTGGCGCTTCTGGCTATCGGAGAGGACCTCATAGGCCTCGGAAGCCTCCTTGAACTTCTCCTCGGCGCTCTTATCGCCCGGGTTGCGATCCGGGTGATACTTCATCGCGAGCTTGCGATAGGCCTTCTTAATGGTCTCGGCATCGGCGCCTTTGTCGACGCCGAGCACTTCATAGTAGTCGCGCTTGGCAGCCATGGCCTTACGCCTCCTCGTGCTTCTCCTCGGCGGGGGCCGCGGGGGCGCCGGCCGAGACAATCACCTGCGCCGGGCGCACCACTTTGCCGCCCAGCTTCCAGCCCTTGCGGAACTGGCTGACCACGCTGCCCTGCGGAATGGTGGCATGGGGCGCGGTGGTGAGCGCCTCGTGGGCCATCGGATCGAAGGCGGTCCCTTCGGGCGCGTCGATCACCTCGGCGCCGGAGTTTTCGAGCACCTTGCGGAACTCGCCGGCGATCATCTGCACGCCCTGGGCGAAGGCGTCATCTGCGGGGGCGGCGGCCAGGGCCATCTCAAAGTGGTCGAAGACCGGGAGCAAAGCGGTGAGCAGGCGCTCGTTGGCGCGGGCGGTGCGCTCCTCGAGTTCGCGGGTCTGGCGCTTGCGCATATTGTCCATATCGGCCAGGAGGCGCAGATAGCGCTCCTTGGCGGCGGCGAGTTCGGCGGCAAGCGGATTTTCGGGCTCGGCCGGCTCGGCGGCTTGGGCGGGGGCCTCGGCGGCCTCGGGCTGGACAGGGGTTTCGCTGGCGCCTTCGGGGGCAACCTCGGGGGCGGGTTCAGGCTTCACTTGGGGTTCTTCTGCTGTCATCATCGGGTAAATCCTCTTTTCTGGAAGCGCGTAGTATAGCACAAGCCGCGCGCGGCGGGCACTTTAGGGCTCGAGCACCACATAGGTGGGCAGGCCCTGGATGGCGAAGCGCTTCTGCGCCGGGCCGATGGCCTTGTCGGCCAGGTCCATTCGCACCTTCAGGAAGACAAAGCGCTTGAGCTCGGCCTGGACGGCGGCCTCGGGGAGGGTCTTGGCCTCCATCTCCTCGCAGGCCTTGCAGGCCGGGCCCCAGAAGTCGAGCAGCACCGGCTTGCCCTCGGCATGGGCCTGGGCGATGGCCGCCTCGATGGCCGGCAGGTCGCTCCCGCTCAGCCCCTCGCTCGGCAGCAGCCCCTTCACCGCCACCCACCCATAGTGCGCGGCAAAGAGCAGCACCACCACGCCAAAGACCTTCTTCACCCACACCATCCACGCCCCCGGCTTGGGCAGGAAGGAGAGCCCCGCCCCGGCCACCGGCCACGGCGCGGCCATCCCCAGCCCCAACACGAAGGGCAGGCACAGCGCCCACAGCTGCCCCGCCGCCACATAGTCCGCCGTCAGCAGCAACACCGCAATCAGCACCGGCGCCACGCACGCCCCGGCCAAGACCGCGCTCACCACACCGGCCACAAAGGCCGCCACGGCCCCTTGCTTCCCGCTCCCGGCCCCGGCAAAGCGCGTAAAGTCAATCATAAAGACGTCGAAGAGCGCCAACGCCAGCGCCACGAAGACCGCCGCAATCGCCGCATTAAACCACCACGCCGATTGAATCACCCCGAAGGCCGCCCCCGTCAACACCGGGATCAGCGCCAGCACCCCGTAGGCCAAGGCAATCCCCAGCCCGTACGCCCCGCCGCGCAGCGCCCCGCGCGCCCGGCTACCTCCCGCCGCCCCGGCGCCAATAATCGCCAGGTTAATCGGCATCATCGGCAGCACGCACGGCGTCAAGTTCAGCGCCAGACCGCCCAGGAAGACCACCGCGATCAGTAGCCAAATCCCATTCTCCGCCACCCACGCCTTGGGATCATCGAAGAAGTTCACCGCCGCATCCGTGGCCGACTGCGCCTCATCGCCCCGCAAAAAGGCCACAAAGCGCTCGGCCGGCACAAAGCCGCTCAGGCTCCGCCCCGCCGCCGGGACCACTTCCGCCGGGGCCGGGCGCGGAAGCTCGGCCACCGCGGCAGCCGTCGAGGCCGCCACCGCCGGCAGCTCCGGCTTGCCCTCCACCACCTGCCCCTCGGCCGTGATGGTAAAGGTCAGCTCCTGGGGCATGTGGCACTGCTCGGCATCGCAGCCCTGATAAGAGAGGGTAAAGGTGGTGCCCGGCGCGGCGGCCCAAACGAAGTCCGCCATCCCCTCATAAATCACCCGCCCATCCGCGTCGCGCGTCTCCTGCGGCGGTTTGACGGCCGGCGCGCCCAACGAGCAGCTGAGCATATCGTCGTAGAGGTGCTGATCGGCCTGCGCGCAGAAGAAGCTCACCTGCACCTTCCCCTCGGCGTAGCTCACCTCCGGAAAGAAGGGATCCCCCGCGCGACCATACCCCCAAACGCCCCCGGCTACGGCCAACCCGGCCATCAACATCGCACGCTTCAACCACGCCAATCGCATACCAAAACCTATCCTTTGCTGTCTCAAACCCGAGCGCCCATCGCTCCAAGTGCCCGCCATTATAGCATAAGTGGTGGGCGCTGCGCGCCCAGCTGACAGCCGACAGCCGACAGCTGACAGCGCGCGTGCCGCGACGGGCGGGGGTGGTGGGCCGTGGGTGGTGGGGGGGTGGGCCGTGGGCATGAGGGGGGCGGTGGGTGGTGAGGGGGACTGCCCCTCCCGCGAGCAAGCTCGCGGGCACGCCGGGTGGCGCCGCCGTTGGCGGACGCCTTCGCACGCCCCGTTTTCGCCCCCGCCTGGCCCAAAAATGGACCCGCCCCGGGTCCGAGGTGGACCCGCCCCGGGTGCGAGGTGGATCCGCCCCGGGTGCAAGGTGGACCCGCCCGAGGGCGCTGCGCGCCCAGCCGACAGCTGACAGCTGACAGCTGACAGCGCGCGTGCCGCGACGGATAGGCGCACGGGTTTTTAGGCCCACTTCCTGCCTCAGGCGATTCCATACCCAAAAATGGACCCGCCCGAGGTGCAAGGTGGACCCGCCCCGGGTGCGAGGTGGATCCGCCCCGGGTGCGAGGTGGACCCGCCCGAGGTTGGCTTCGCACCCGGGGCGGATGGCCTGGCAAAGCAGGCCATTGCAAAACCCTTTCACGCGCCGGAGGCGCACCTCTCGGCGGCGAAGCCGCCACCTTCGCGCGAGCGTAGCGAGCCCCCTCACGGCGGCGCAGCCGCCCCCTCACGCGGGCATCGCCCGCACGCTTCCACGCGCAATTATTCAACAACGCGTGCGCTTTGTGCTACAATGGGGGGCGTTTTTGAGAAAGAAAGCGAGACGTTATGCACCCTTATCGTACGCACACCTGCAATGAACTTCGCGCGGCGGATGCCGGCAAGACGGCCCGGATTTCGGGTTGGGTTTTCCGTAAGCGCGACCACGGCGGCATTCTGTTTATTGACTTGCGCGACCATTATGGTCTGACGCAGGTGGTGGTTCACCCGAGCCGGAGCTTCTTCGGCGAGATCGAGAAGATTAAGCTCGAGAGCGTGGTCACCTTCACGGGCGAGGTGGTCCTGCGCGAGGCGAGCACCATCAATCCGGATCTGCCGACGGGCGAGGTGGAGTTGGTGGCCAACGAATGCGCGGTGGAGGGTCCCTCGGAGACCACGCCGCTCTATATTCCCGACGAGAATGACCCGGCCGAAGATATGCGCCTGACGTATCGCTACCTCGACCTGCGCCGCGAGCGGGTGCACAAGAACATCGTCCTGCGCTCGAAGCTCATCAGCTTCCTGCGCAAGCAGATGGAAGCGCACGGCTTCAATGAGTATCAGACCCCCATCCTCACCTGCTCGAGCCCCGAGGGCGCGCGCGACTACCTGGTGCCCTCGCGCGTGCACCACGGCAAGTTCTACGCGCTGCCGCAGGCCCCGCAGCTCTTCAAGCAGCTGCTGATGGTCGCGGGCTTTGACCGCTACTTCCAGATTGCCCCGTGCTTCCGCGATGAAGATTCGCGCGCCGACCGCTCCCCGGGCGAGTTCTACCAGCTCGATATCGAGATGAGCTTCGCCACGCAGGAAGACGTCTTTGCCGTGGTTGAGGATGTGCTCAGCAAGGCCTTCGCCGAGTTCTCCCCCAAGGATTGGCAGATCGACCAGGCCCCCTGGCGCCGCATCCCCTACCGCGAGGCGATGCTCACCTACGGCTCGGATAAGCCCGACCTGCGCAACCCGCTCAAGATTATCGACGTTACCGACCTCTTCGCCGCCTCGGGCTTCGGCGCCTTTGCCAAGGCCATCGCCAATGGGGCCATCGTCCGCGCCCTGCCGGTGCCGGGGATCAAGACCAAGCCGCGCAGCTTCTTCGACAAGCTCGAGCCCTGGGCCAAGCAGGAGCTCGGCGCGAAGGGTCTGGCCTACCTCGTCTGGGATACCGACAAGATCAAGGGCCCGATTGCCAAGTTCCTCAAGCCCGAGGAGCTCGACGCCCTGGCCCAGGCCGGAAACCTGAAGGATGGCGACGCGATCTTCTTCATCTGCGACGCGCCCGACAAGGCCCCCACGATGATGGGCGCCTTCCGCAAGAAGATGGGTCAGGACCTCGACCTCATCGAGAAAAATGCCTACCGCTTCTGCTGGATCACCGACTTCCCCTTCTTCGAGAAGGACCCCGAGACCGGCGCGACCATCTTCTCGCACAACCCCTTCTCGATGCCCCAGGGCGGCCTCGAGGCGCTCAACACCAAGGACCCCCTCGACATCCTGGCCTATCAGTACGACGTGGTCTGCAACGGCATTGAGCTCTCCTCGGGCGCTGTGCGCAACCACCGCCCCGACATTATGTATAAGGCCTTCGAGATGGCCGGCTACGGCCCGGAAGTGGTGGAGGAGAAGTTCTCCTGCCTGCTCAACGCCTTCAAGTTCGGCGCCCCGCCCCACGCCGGCGTCGCTCCGGGCGTTGACCGCATGGTGATGCTCCTGGCCGGCGAAGAGAACATCCGCGAGGTGATCGCCTTCCCGATGAACCAGAAGGCCGAGGACCTGATGATGCACGCTCCGGCCGAAGTGACCGAGAAGCAACTGCGCGAGCTGCACATCACCGTCCGCCCCCACGGCGGCCAGCCCAAGCCGGCCCAGGCCTAAGCACCATGCCCTCGCCCACAATCTTCTTCGACCTCGACGGCACGCTCATCGATTCGCGCGGCGACATCGCCAACAGCGTGAACCTGACGCGCGCAGACTACGGTCTGCCGCCCCTGCCGCTCGAGGCGATCACCAAGATGGTCGGCAACGGCGCGCGCAAGCTGATGGAGCGGGCAATGCCCGACTTCGCCGATCGGCTCGATGAACTCGTGGCCAACAACAAGCGCCAATACGCCGAGCACCTCGTCGAGCGCACCTACCTCTATCCCGGGGTGGCCCAAGCGCTCGCCGAGCTCAAGGCGATGGGTTGCCGCCTGGCCGTCACCTCCAACAAAACCTCCGAGCTCATTCCGCGCATTCTCGAGCGCCTGGGCGTGCTCGCCTACTTCGACGTCACCGTCGGCGGGGGCGACGTGCCCGTGCTCAAGCCCGATCCCGGCCTCCTCCACCTGGCCGCCGAGCGCATGGGCGTGACCATCGCCCCCACCGACTGGGTGGTGGGTGATAACTACACCGACCTCGAGGTCGGCCGCCGCGCCGGGCTGCGCGTCTGCCGCTGCGCCTACGGCTTTGGCAATCCGCGCGAGGAGACCTGGGAGGTGGCGGTCGACGACCTGCGCGAGTTCCCCGCCTACCTCCGCCAGTTGTAGCCCGCTTCCGCCCGGAAAGACCCGCCGCACGATGCTCCGCCGGCTCACCACCCACGCTTGCCGCGTCCGCCCTTGGCTGTTGACGCTCCTGCTAGGGGGAGGGCTGGCGGCTTCGTTTTGCGTCACGCGCCTGGCCGTGCCGCCGACGGTGGGAGTCGCCTCCCCAGCGCTGGCCACGGTGATGGTGGCCCTGGGCGGCAGCCGCGGTATTCTGGCCGAAATCCTTTGGTGGCGCTTGGCGGACCTGCAGCAGCAGAACCGCTACGCCGAGATGCTCCCGCTCACTGAACTGCTCGTCACCCTCGAGCCCACCTCCGCCGATGCCTGGGCCTACAACGCCTGGAACCTGGCCTACAACCTCTCCGCCGCCCACCGCGATGCCGCCGAAAAGTGGCGCTGGGTCAAGCGCGGCGTGGAGTTGCTCGAGCGCGGACTCGGGGTGATGCCCCGCTCGGTCGTGCTTCTGCGGCAGATGGGCTGGCTCTGGGAAGATAAGCTCGGCGGCACGAATGACGAGGCGGTCGGCTTCTACCGCGCCCACCTCGCCGAACTCCCGACGCCCGACGCCGCCGAGGCCGCCGCCTTTGCCCGGCGCATTCACCTGCGCACCGTGGACTGGGCGAACCCGCGGCTGCGCGCGCTCTATTGGTATGCCCGTGCCAAGCACGAAGCGGATCAGCTGCGCGTGCTCACCGCCCTCCTGCGCGAAGGCGGCCACGCCGGGCTCTTGCCCTACTTCCGCGAGGTCCTTGACCGCGCCTGGCCCGAGCTCTCGCCCCTCCAGCAAGAGCAGGTCACGCGCTTCCTTGCCACCCTCCCCCCAGCGCCCTAACCCGGAGAAGCCTATGATACGCACCGTGCCGGATATGCTCATCGCCTTCGATTGCGAGTGGATCCCCGACGTCCAATCCGCCCGCCTCCTCTTCCGCGAAGCCGAAGGCCTCCCCGAAGACGCCCTCCTGCGTCAGCTCTGGGCCGCCAACGGCGCCACCGAGGAGCAGCCCCACCCCTTCGTCCGCCTGATGCAGAGCCGCGTGGTCTCCATCGCGATGATGATGCGCACCAAGCCCTCGCCCGCCGCCCCGGCCGAGCTGCGCCTGATCACCCTCCCGCGCAATCCCGACGACCCCGCCACCCGCGATGAGCGCGCCATCCTCTCGGCCTTCACCACCTCCGTTGGGCGCAAGCAGCCCCAGCTCATCGGCTTCAACTCTCGCGCTTCGGACCTGCGCATCATCGCCCAGCGCGCCCTGGCGCTGGGCATCCCCGCCAAGGGCTTCCTCAACCGCCCCGCCAAACCCTGGGAAGGCGTTGACTACTTCGCCCGCGACAACGAGGCCTCCATCGACCTGATGGAGCTCATCGCCGGCCCCTTCTCCAGCCGCGCCGGCGCCGTCAGCCTCCACGAAGCGGCCACCCTCTGCGGCATCCCCGGCAAGTTCGACGCCCACGGCGACCAGGTCCTCGACCTCTGGCAAGCCGGCCACTACCGCGAGATTGTCCAGTACAACGCCTTCGATGCCATCACCACCTACCTCCTCTGGCTCCGCCTCGCCTGGGTCTCCGGCCGCTTCTCCATCGATGAATACCACGAGGAAGAGGCCCTCTTGCGCGACTACCTGATGAGCCTGCTCGACCAACCCGACTGGGCCTTCCTGGAGGCCTACCTCGAAGAGTGGGATCGCCTGCTCGCCATCAAGGGCGAGTAGCGAATAGCGGACAGCGGTTAGCGGTTAGCTGACAGCTGTTAGCCGCTTACGCGACGGATCAACGGAGGGCTAGGCAATGGTTTCCCACGGCTCAGACGGGCTTCCCACATCGAGCGCCAGCACTGTCGACTGTCCACTGTCCACTGTCGACTATTCCCTCATCCTTGAGAACGCCCTCTTTCGCGGCCGGCGGGTGGATGTGGCCATCGAGGGCACGCGCATCGCCGCAGTGGAACCGGCCGGCACCCTGGCCAACCTCCCGGCCGCCGAGCGGCGCGACTGCACCGGCTTCCTCCTGCGCCCGCCCTTCTACAATGGCCACACCCATCACGCCATGACCCTCCTGCGCGGCATTGATGACGACCGCGCCCTTATGCCCTGGCTCGAGGAATGCATCTGGCCGCGCGAACGCGAACTCACCCCCGAGCGCGTCTACCACGGCACCTGCCTGGCCATTGCCGAAAGCCTCCTCTCCGGCTGCGTCGCCTTCAACGACATGTACTTCCACCAGCCGGCCATCCTCCAAGCCGCCCGCGATATGGGCGTCCGCGCCCGCGTCGGCATCGTCTGGCAAGACCAGAATGCCGAGCACTTCCAAAACGCCGAGCTCCGCGCCCTCGCGCCCAGCCTCCCCCCTACCCTCGGCCTCACCCTCGCCCCACACGCCCTCTACACCACCACCGAAGCCGACCTCCGCGCCGTCGCCGCCGAGGCCGACGCCACCGGGCTGCCCATCCATATCCACGCCGCCGAGAGCCCCCTCGAGCACACCATCGCCCGCGAACGCTTCGGCGCCGAGAGTCCCATCGCCTACCTCGAGCGCTGCCGCATCCTTCGCCCCGGCACCCTCATCGCCCACGCCTGCCACCTCTCCGACCGCGATCGCGACCTCCTCGCCCGCCGCGGCTGCATCCTCGTCACCTGCCCCAACTCCAACGCCAAGCTCGCCTCCGGCGCCTTCCACTGGGCCAAGGCCCGCGCCGCCGGCATCCCCGTCATCGTCGGCACCGATGGCGCCGCCTCCAACAACGCCCTCTCGATGATCGCCGAGACCAAGGCCGCCGCCCTCACCGCCAAGGCCACCGCCGGCGACCCCGCCGCCCTCCCCTTTGCCGAGCTCGACCGCGCCGTCACCGAAACCGCCGCCGCCGCCCTCGGTTTCCCCAATGCCGGGCGCATCGCCCCCGGTGCCGAGGCCGACCTCCTCCTCATCCGCCTGGACCACCCCGTCTTCGCCGCCGGCGGCAACCCCGATGCCAACTTCATCTACGCCGGCGACTCCGCCCTCGTCGATTCCGTCTACTGCGCCAGCCGATGCCTCGTCCGCGGCGCGCGGCTCTGCCGCGCGCGTGAACGGTGAACGGTGAACGGTGAGAGGTGCTCGCTACGCTCGCGTGAGGTGGCGGCTCCGCCGCCGTGAGGATGGCCCTCCGGGCCGTGAGGGGCGCCTGACGGCGCGTGAGTGGCGGGCTGCGCCCGCGTTTTTCACACTCCGTTGCCCGTTCTGACGGCCGCCGTCCCTGGCGGCCTTGGGTGTGTGCCGCGAGGACGCGGCCCTGCAAAACAGGCGGCCCCGGTTGACAAGGGTTTGGGGAAAAGGCTAGAGTAGAGCGCCAATGAGAGGGCACGTGCACGGTTTGTTGCGGTTAGGGTTGCTGTTAGCGACCTTGGGGGTTGGGTTTTCGGCGTGGGCGGATGGGGTGGCGCAGGTGGTGCGGGCGCATCCGTGGTTGACGCGGGGGGTGGCGCGGGAGAGTCTGGTGGGGGTTCGCTTTGCGGAGAACTGGGGCGGCTTTTTGGGGCAGATCACCTTTACCTTGAAGTTGACGAATTGCGCGCGCGAGGCGTTGGGAGAACTGCGGCTCTACCGTCAGCCGGCGCCGGCCTTTGGTTTCTATGAGGCCACGGCAGTGCGGCTGGATGGAACGTATCTGAGCGCGAGCGAGACGTGGGACGCGGCCTCAGGTACGCTGACGGTGACCTATCGCAATACGGCCTCGGGCGATGCCACCTCGCCGGGGTGGATCTTTCCGTTCATCACGGGGAATGAGAAGCGCACGGCGAGTGACCGGGTTTGGCTGACGGCGGCGATTGACCCCGAGATTGGGGAGGGGGCGACCATTGAGGCGCGCGTGGCCGACACGCAGCTCTCGCTGAGTGGAAGCCTCTACGATGTGGCCGACGGCGCGCCGGGGCTCCACCGGGTCTATCCCTATTGCTTCCGCGTGAGTGCCTATCTGCCGAGCGGGAAGGTGGGCGCGGTCATCCTCAATGAGGCCGAGCAGCGGCTGCCGAACTTGACCGAGTCCATCCACTTCGAGGTCGCGCCCACTTACGATAGCGAGGCGGATGGCTTTGGGCTTGAGTTGGGGTCGACCGCGAGCGCGTGGGCGGCGTTGCGCGCGGCGCGGGATCGGGCGAGCCCGTTGGATAGCGCCGGACGCGGCACGCGGCTCATCTTGGGGCTGACGAAGGGAAAGACGGCCCTAACGCTCGATTCGATGGGGAGCGGGACGGCCTTTGCCGCTTCGCCGTTGGGCCACGCAGCGGGGTCGGCCTACCGCGCGGGTTTTGTGGCGGCGGTGGTGGCGCTGATGGAGGCGGAGGGCTTTGACGGGCTGGACATCGACTGGGAGTATCCCAATCTGCTGCCTAATGGGACCGAGGTGGAGAATGGCGAGGAGGCGAAGTATGGCGCGCTGTTGCGCGACTTGGCCGAGGCCTTCTTCCCGCGCGGCTGGACCCTTACCCTCTGCACCAACCAGAGCGGCTGGCATGTCCCCGGCGGCGAGGTGCTGGCGGCGGCCGATGCGGTCCACGCGATGGCCTACGGTCCGTGGCCGACCTTCCTGGGCAACGCGGTGATGAGCCAAGGGATTCGCATTTGCACGGCGCGGGGGGTGCCGGCGCGGCGGATTGTGGTGGGGCTGCCAATGTACTCGAACGCAGCCTTTCAGTATGGCTGGGGGAACTTGGCGGCGAAGGTGCAGGCGGCCTTCCCGGATGACCCCATCGCGCAGACCGATTGCGACACGCTCTGGGAGAGTTGGAGCTACAACGGCAAGAGCGGCAACTATATCAACTTCAACGGTCCCTCGACCCTTCGCGCCAAGTGCAACCGCATCCGTCTGGAGGGCTACGGCGGGGCGATGAGCTGGGGATATTACTCCGATGTGGCCTGGACTTCGCCCCTGAGTCTGGCGCGCCACAAGGCGCAGGCTATCTGGCCGCACGGCGCGTTCCCCGAGCCCCCGCGCGCGGCCGATGGCTTCTACGAGCTGGCCAGCGAAAGCGATTGGTTCTGGTTCCGCGAGCACCCCGATTGCAATGTCCGCCTGGTCTGCGACATCCGCTTTGACCACGATCCGCTCCCCCTCGAGCGCTTCGACGGCGAGCTCGATGGCAACGGCCACACCCTCACCCTGCCAGCCGACACCTGGATCTGCACCTTTGGCCAGAGCGCCCTCATCCGCACCCTCGCTGGCAGCGTCCGCAACCTCACGGTCGTCCTCGAAGGACGCGTCCTCACCCGCGCCGACCGCGCCAGCGATACTGCCTGCGATGGCTCCGGCACCCTTGAAGATGCTTGCGACACCGCCCTCCTCGCTGCCGGACTCTCCGGTGGCGCCCGAATCGAAGATGTCACCCTCACCCTCCGCCCCGGCGCCGAAATCCAAGGCGCGCTCAAGACCGCCCTCTGCGTGGCGAGCGCCTGGGCCCCCGCCGGCAGCAGCGCCCTCCTGCGCCGCGTGAACCTCAGCGTCGAAGGCACTCTGCGCGCCTATGCCGACACCTCCGGCGGCACGCCCTTCCATCCGAACAGCGCTGCCGTTGGCGCCCTCGCCGGATGGATTGGCGGACCCACCGGTGCAACCGTCACCGTGGAGGATTGCACCGTCGTCCTCGCCCCCAGCGCGCGTATCCTCGCCGAGACAGGCTCCAGCTCCTCGGTCGGCGGCTGCGTAGGTAACCTCAATAACGCCACCCCCACCTTTACCAACCTCACCCTCGTCTGGAGCCGCGGCGCAGAGATTGCCGGGCGTGAGGAGACCGCCACCACCCCGATGCCCTGGATTGCCTCCTATGTCGCCTCAATGGCCACTGCCAACATCTCGGCCTCCGGACGCATTCTCGCCCCAGCGAACTTCCCTTGGAGCGATTGGTGGCTCAAGACCCTCGCCCCCCTCCACCACCCTGGCTACCGCCTCTGGCTGAAGTAACGCTCACGCGCCTGATGGCGCGTGAGAGGTGAACGGTGAACGGTGAGAGATGCTCGCTTCGCTCGCGTGAGGTGGCGGCTCCGCCGCCGTGAGGGTGGCCCTCCGGGCTGTAAGGATGCTCGCTTCACTCGCGTGAGGGGCGCCTGACGGCGCGTAAGGTGCGGCGATGCGCCGCGAGGTGCGGGCCCCCGGCCCGCGTTTTCCTCCGGTTGCCCGTTCTGACGGCCGCCGTCCCCGGCGGTCCTAGGTGCCCTTCCATTGCGGAGGGGCCCGCAACGCACGCCTCCGCCGGGGTGGAGCGCCCCGCGCCCCCGAGGGGCTGGAAGGAGCCATCGTCTTCTCGGAAGGCGAGAATGCGGGTGCCTTTTGGGCGGAAGATGGGTTTGTTGAGGGCGCGGCGGAGGTCTGCGAGGCGTTTTCCGTAGGCGAGGGCGGAGCGGAAGTGGCGGCGGAGGAGTTCGAGATAGCGCGAGGCGGCGACACGTGCGAGGTCGCCCGAGCGGGCGCGCTCTGAGATGGCCGAGAGCAGGCCGGGGAGTTTTGCGGCGTTGATGGAGAGGGTTACCATTTTTTGCTTGCCTTTTCGCGCTGGGTGTGAGATAGTGTGGGTGTTCGGTTGGTGAGCCCTGAAGCGTTGAACCAATCGAGCAAGAGGTTAAATCAGGATAATCACTCTCCCCTCCGATCGGAGTTCGCTCCGTGATTGACCGAGTTTGCATTGCGCGGCTCGGTCGCCTTTTTTTAGAAATACTTCCGGCCGATTGAACGGCGCACTTCGTCAATTGTCCCCCTCATAAATCCATTAACCTGGGTTGTTTCATTGTCAACGAAAACGACCATTGCTTCCTGTTGGAAGGCTCTGTAGTAGAAGCGTTGGTTGCCGCGATAGGATTCTACGATTCTTCCTGGATAACGGGTTGTGAGCACTGCCACAGATACCAACCTGAGCCGTTTGGGATCTGTTCCTTCTGGGCGATTTTTTCCCTCACGGTACTTTTCAATGAGTCCTGATTTCCAAATGATGGAGCGACCTTTCGCATCTGTTGTCTCTGGGCTACCTTCTAAAAAGGACTCGCCGATAGCACGTGAACACTTCAAGCTTTCAATCGAAGCGCCTTTTGCAGGTTTTTGACTCCAGGCTTCAGATCAGGGGCGTTTAGTGGCTCCATTCTCTTCATCTGGAGCCTTTTTCGCAGGCGTATGCGTGCAGCTTTCCCCCTCTTTGGCGGCCCAGTGGCCGGCGGTGTCTTGCGGGTGCGCGGCGGAGTTCTCGACGGCTTTCAGCAGGCCGAGGGCTTGGGCTTCGGCGCGCGAGAGTTCGCTCCACTCGTAGCTTGAGCCGTAGGCGAAGGGCGGATAGGGGTTGCCAAGGGTGTCGCGGAAGCCGCCGGCTCCATTGCCCAGCGCCTCCCAGATGGGGGAGGACTTGAGGGCGACCATGCGCCGCCCTTTGCGCGCGCCCTGCCAGCCAACGGCTTCCAGTATGCCCTCACCGAGCGCATCGTTTTGACATAGCTCCTTCGCTATCGCTTCGGACTTCATCCCCACCGCCTCGGCCGCCACCCCAAAACCGGTCGCCTCCTCCTCCGCGCCTGGGAACGCTCCAAAGCCAACGCCCCCACCGGCCAATGGAAACTCTACGCCCTCGACCGCCTCTCCCACCTCCGCTCCCTCCCCGCCGAGCCCCCCTTCTCCCCAGCCCCAGGCTACACCCCCACCGACAAAGCCCTCCCAAACCCCATCGCAGAACTCCCCTGCCCCTCAAGAGCCTTTAACCTTTGAGATGATGCTGGCAATAGAAATGAGAAAGAGGATGACAAACAGAAACAAGCATAATAAGTAAGTCACTTCGTCAATACGGTTCTTGTTCATCGCTTGCATTTCTCCTGTGGGTTTGGTTCCGCGATGGCTTTTTTCGCGCGATGCTATTTATCATTCCTGCAACATGGACAGTTGTAGCGGTCTTGATTGACCTCTTCCGAGAGCGCATTTTGGCGTGGCTTGATGGTCTGTTTGGGTAAGTTGAATATGAAGATGATGCTGGCAATAGAAATGAGAAAGAGGATGACAAACAGCATCACGCATAACCAGGCAATCACATCGTCAAGACGGTTCTTTTTCATCGCTTGCATTTCTCCTTGGGGTTTGGTTTTGCGATAATGGGTGGAAGAAAGGACTGATAAGATGTGCACTGACTTTACAACAAGACTCAATCAAGAAAT
>JBJEVY010000086.1:0-18183 GCA_051884775.1 Candidatus Spyradenecus sp.
GGTGAATTCGTAAGTCCTGGACTTATCGCCGATAAGTGGGGGACTTATTGCCGATAAGTCCGGGACTTAATTCCGATAAGTGGGGGACTTATCAATCGTGCCAGCCCGAGGCGTAAATCCGACTAGCCCGAGATGGAGGATGTACCCCAATTGGGGAATGGTCGGTACCCCAATTGGGGAATGCGTGGTACCCCAATTGGGGTACTTGATGTACGGTAATTGGGGTACCACGCAGTGCCGGGTGCTTGAGTGGGAGAGGTACGCTCTGCAGGGGGAGTCAGCGCAGGGGGCAAGGGCCTTAACCGGTTTCGTTAGATTGAGGGGCGGCGCCTTCGGATGCGCATTGCGTAAAGTGCTTGCCTTTTGGGCTGGAGGATGGTATTATTGCGCGCGTTATGAGGACGTTGATGGCGTTTGCGACCTTTCGACTTAGCCTTCTGCCGCTGTTGAGCGGCGGGAAGCGGTAGGTTGCGGCGTTATGCGTCGGCGTCTTGAGAACGTACAGTGGCCTCCGCGGGTTAGTAGACGGCGGGGGCCTTTTTGGTGTTTAGGCCCCGGCGTCCCCGTAGGGCCGGAGAAATAGGAAGCACGAGATGGACACACGCAAGGTTGCGATATTTGATACCACGCTGCGCGATGGCGAGCAGAGCCCGGGCTGTAGCATGAAGCTGCACGATAAGCTCTTGGTGGCCGGGAACCTTGAGGCGTTGAAGGTCGATGTGATTGAGGCGGGCTTTGCCATTGCTTCGCCGGGCGACTTTGAGAGTGTGCAGGCGATTGCCAACCAGGTGAAGACTTGTACGGTGGCTTCGCTGGCGCGTGCGCTGAAGGGGGATATTGACCAGGCGTGGGCGGCGGTGAAGGGGGCGGCGCTGCCGCGTATTCACACCTTCCTGGCCACGAGCCCGGTGCATATGCAGTATAAGCTGCGGATGAGCCCCGAGCAGGTGTTGCAGCAGGCGGTGAGTATGGTGAAGTATGCGCGCAACCTCTGCCCCGAGGTGCAGTTCTCGCTGGAGGACTACACGCGCACCGAGGAGGAGTTCTCCTGGAAGGTGATCGAGGCGGTGATTGCCGCCGGCGCGGCGGTGGTCAATCTGCCTGACACGGTGGGTTACGCGATTCCCGAGGAGTTCGGCGAGCGGATTCGCCGCGTGATGGAGCATGTGCCCAATGTGGGCAATGCCACGATCGCCGTGCACTGCCACAACGACCTGGGCTTGGCAGTGGCCAACACCCTCGCGGCGCTGCGCGCGGGGGCTGGTCAGGCCGAGTGTACGGTCAATGGCATCGGCGAGCGGGCGGGCAATGCCGCGCTCGAGGAGATTGTGATGGCCCTGCGTACGCGCCACGACTTCTTTGAGAACCTGGAGTGCGGCGTGGACACCACCAAGATTATGTCCACCAGCCGTTGCGTTTGCTCGGTGACTGGTAGCCGCGTGCAGAACAACAAGGCGATTGTGGGCCAGAACGCCTTTGCCCACGAGTCGGGCATCCACCAGCACGGGATGCTGGCCAACCGCCAGACCTACGAGATTATGACGCCCGAATCGATTGGTCTGACGCAGAGCCAGATGGTGCTGGGCAAGCACTCGGGCAAGCACGCGCTCAAGGACCGCCTCGCGCAGCTGGGGATTACCCTCTCCGAGGATCGCCTGGCCGAGCTCTTCACCCGCTTCAAGGAGCTGGCCGACGCCAAGAAGGTGGTCACCGATGCCGATATCGAGGCTCTGGCGCGCGGCCTGGAGATGCGCCCGGATGCTCAGCAGAAGGTCGTCTTCGATCGCTTCCTCGCCGCCACCGGCAACACCAATGCCAACGTCTCGACGGTGCGCCTGAAGGTCGATGGCCAGACCGTGGAAGAGGTGGCGATGGGTAGCGGCCCGATCGAGGCCTCCTTCAACGCCATCAACAAGATGCTCAACCTCCACGTTACGATCGAGAACTTCTCGGTCTCGGCCGTCACCGCAAACGTTGATGCTCAGGGCGAGTGCGACCTGCGCGTGCGCCACAACCAGCGCGTCTACCTCGGCCGCGGCGTGGCGCAGGATATCATCGAGGCCGCCATCCGCGCCTATGTCCACGCCCTCAACGGGTTGTTGGAGGATGAGCAGCGGATGACCGTCAACGCTGCCACCCTGGCCGCCGCTAGCGCCGGCACGGGCTTGGTGTAAGGGGGATGGCGGATGAAAGAGGGCAGATGACAGAAGCCTTCGGTTCGCCGACCTCCGTCATCTGCCATCCGTTATCTGTCCTCTGCGAGCTTTGCGAGCACGGAGAAAGTTGATGGACGACATTGCCACGCTAGATGTGCGCTCACTGCGCCTGGGGCAGACCCTCTCGCTCTGCGGGTTGGTCCACACCGGGCGCGACCGCTTCCATAAGTATCTCCACGATGGGGGCGAGTTGCCCCCGGGCGTGGATTTGCGGACTTCTGCGCTCTACCATTGCGGACCGGTGATGGTGCGTGCGGGCGAGGGGTGGCGGATGGTGGCTGGCGGGCCGACCACGTCCTCGCGCGAGGAGTCCTACGAGGCGGAGGTCATCGCGCGCTTTGGGTTGCGCCTGATTATCGGGAAGGGCGGGATGGGGCCCAAGACCTTGGCGGCTTGTCGCGAGCACGGCTGCGTCTACCTTCAGGCCGTGGGCGGGGCGGCCACGCTGATTGCCAATGCCGTTGAGCAGGTGGAGGGAGTGGACTTTCTGACGGAGTTCGGCGCGGCCGAGGCGATGTGGCACCTGCGCGTGCGGGATTTCCCGGTGACGGTGGCGATGGATGCCCACGGGAACAGCCTTTACGATGAGGTGGCCGCGCGCTCGCAAGAGCGGCTGCGTTCGCTTTTGGGGCAGTGAGGCACGCGATGCGCGGCAGACCGCTGTTGCTGTCGGCTTGGTTCTTCCCGCGGTTGCCGCGGCTGATTCGCACGCGGTTGGCGATTTGCGCCTCCTTCTTCATTCAGGGGCTGATGTTTGCCACGTGGTGCGCGCGCATTCCCGATGTGCGTGTGCGCTTGGGGTTGAACGAGGCGCAGTTGGGGTCGCTGCTGCTGATGTTGCCGATTGGGCAGTTCCTGGCGATTGTGCCGAGTGGGTGGCTGGTGGCGCGCTTGGGGAGCCGGCGGATGCTGGTGACGGCGGGCTTTCTCTATCCGAGTGCGCTCTGCTTTCTGGGGGTGGCGCCGAATGCGTGGTTGCTGGGCGCGGGACTCTTCCTGGCAGGCTTTGCGGCGAACCTCTCGAATACCGCGGCCAACACGCAAGGCGTGCAGCTCGAGCACTATTACCGGCGCAGTATCATCGCCCTCTTCCACGGGATGTGGTCGCTCGCCGGGTTGGTGGCGGTGGCGCTGAGTGTGGGCTTTGCGTATGTGGGCGCGCCGGTGTGGCTGCACTTTGGGTGCGTGGCAGCGGGGGCCTGTGCGTTGCTCTCCTTCTCGGGCGGGGCCTTGATGGGCTTTGACCGCGCGGCGGGGAGACAGCAGCCCGGCGAGAAGCGATCGACCGGCGGATGGAAGTTGACGCCGGCGCTGCTGTGGCTGGGGGTGGCCTCGCTAGGCTGTATGGCCTGTGAGGGGACGATTTACGATTGGAGCGGGATCTATTTGCGCGATGTGGTGCGCGTGGTGCCGGCGCAGCAATCGCTGGGGTATCTGGCTTATCTGTGCACGATGGTGACGATGCGCTTTGTGGTGGATGGGGTGGTCAACCGGCTGGGCGTGCTGCGTGTGCTCTTTGCCTGCGGGGCGTGCATTTCGGGCGGATTGGCCTTGGCGGTGGGGGTGGCTGGGCTTGCGCCGATGGTGGCGTTGGCCGGGGTGGCGCTGGGCTTTGCCCTGGTGGGGTGCGGAACGAGCGCGGTGGTGCCGCTCTGTTGCGGTCTAGCCGGAAAGGTGCGCGGGATGAGCCCGAGCATTGCGATTGCCGAAATCTCAACGATTGGCTTCTTTGGCTTTCTGGCCACGCCGCCGCTGATAGGCTTTGTGGCGCACGCATTCAATCTGCGCGTGGCCTTTGCGATGATGGCGGTGGTGGGGCTCTTGGTGGTGGTGGCCACCGCCGCGCTGCGGAAGCATTCGGCGGATTAAGCCGGGGTGCGTTCTAGAGAACGCACCTCAGAAAAAAGTCGGAAAAGGGATTGAAGCGCGTGGGGAGCGTCGCTTACAATGAGGGCAGTTAAAGCCACTCATTGGAGATTGACGAGATGAAGTTGTTTGCGAATCTGCTGTTTTGCGGTCTCTTGTCCGTATTGGGCTCGGGTTTTGCCCGGGCGGCGGAGGCACCGCGGCGCTTTGAGGTGGGGCAGGGGAGCTTTTTGCTTGACGGCAAGCCTTTTGTGGTGAAGGCGGCGGAGATTCACTATCCGCGTATCCCCGAGGCCTACTGGGAGCACCGCATTGAGATGTGCAAGGCACTGGGGATGAACACCATCTGCCTTTACATCTTCTGGAACTACCACGAGCGCGAGCCGGGGAAGTTCGACTTCACGGGCAATGGCGACATTGCACGCTTTTGCCGTTTGGCGCAGCAACACGGGATGTACGTCATCGTGCGGCCGGGTCCGTATGTCTGCGCGGAGTGGGAGATGGGCGGCTTGCCGTGGTGGTTGCTCAAGAAGCCGGAGATCCGCCTGCGGACGCTCGACCCGGACTATATGGCCGCCGTGCGTCGCTTTATGGCAGCCGTGGGTAAAGAACTCGCACCGTTGCAACTCTCGCGCGGCGGGAACATCTTGATGGTGCAGGTGGAGAATGAGTTTGGTGCCTACGCGGTGGATAAGCCTTACATCCGCGAGATCCGCAACATCGTTCGCGAGTCCGGCTTCGACGAGAGCCTCCTCTTCCAGTGCGACTGGAGCAGCACCTATCGCAACAACGGCCTGGAGGACCTTCTCTGGACGCTGAACTTTGGCACCGGCGCAGACATTGATGCGCAGTTCGCGCAGTTGAAGACCGACCGCCCGAATACGCCCTTGATGTGTAGCGAGTTCTGGAGTGGCTGGTTCGACCACTGGGGCCGCAAGCACGAGACGCGCGATGCCGAGACGATGGTCCGTGGCATTCGCGATATGCTCGCGCGCAACATCTCCTTTAGCCTTTATATGACCCACGGCGGCACCACCTTTGGTTGGTGGGGCGGGGCGAACAACCCCGACTACTCGGCGATGTGCACCTCCTACGATTACGATGCGCCCATCAGCGAAGCCGGCCACGTCACCCCAAAGTTCGAGAAGCTGCGCGCCCTCTTGCAGCAGCACGCCGCCGAGCCCTTACCCGAGCCGCCGGCCGCCCCCGAGGTGATCGCCGTTGCGCCCTTCCGCCTGGAGCGCTCGGTCTCGCTCTTTGACGCGTTGCCCGAAGCAAAGCACTCCGAGACCATCCGCCCGATGGAAGATTTTGACCAGGGCTGGGGCACCATCCTCTATGCCACCACCTTGCCGCGTGATGCCAAGGCCGGCGAACTGCTCGAGATTGACGAGGTGCACGATTGGGCGCAGGTCTTTGCCAATGGCCGGTTGATTACCCGGCTCGATCGCCGCAAACGCGAGTTCTCCTGCACGCTGCCCGAGGCGTTGCCGGCGGGGACCAAACTCGACATCTTGGTCGAGGCGATGGGGCGCGTGAACTTCGGTTGGTCGATTCACGACCGTAAGGGTATCACCAACGCGGTCCGCCTGGGCGGGGAAGCGCTCGCGAACTGGCAGGTCTACAACCTGCCGCCGGAGTTCTTCGCCACGGCCGCCGCGCAGGCCAAGCCGGGGCAGACCGAGGGGCCGGCCTGGTGGGTGGGAAGTTTTGAGGTAGCCAAGGTGGGCGACACCTTCCTGGATATGAGCACCTGGGGCAAGGGGATGGTGTGGGTCAACGGCCACGCCTTGGGGCGCTTCTGGGAGATTGGGCCGCAGCAGACGCTCTTCTTGCCGGGGTGCTGGTTGAAGCCTGGCGCGAACGAGGTGGTGGTGCTCGACCTCAAGGGCCCGCGCCAGGCGCAGCTGCAGGGGTTGACCGAGCCGGTGCTCGATGTCCTGCGCGGGAACCTCTCCCCTAAGCACCGGAAGGCGGGCGAGACGCTCGACCTCGCCGGCGAAACTGCCGTCTTCTCCGGGAGCGTGGCACGCGGCGGGGCCTGGCAGACCTTGACCTTCCCGGCGGCGAAGGGACGCTATCTGGCGCTGGAGGTGCTCTCGACGCAGGGTGAGGGGCCGGCCGCCATTGCCGAGGTGGAGCTCTTGGGTGCCGATGGTAAAAAGTTGCCGCGCGAGAAGTGGAGCGCGCGCTATGCCACCTCCGAGGAGGTCATTGCCGCCAACGCCACGGCCGACAAACTCTATGACTTGCAGGAATCGACCTATTGGGCGAGCGAGGCCGGTTCGGCCTTGCCGCAGGTATTGGTCTTGGATTTGGGTGAAATGGTTGAAACGCACGGCATTCAATTGCTGCCGCGTGCCGAGCCAGGGGCTCCCGGGCAGATTAAGGACTTCCGGCTTTATCTGAAGTCGGAGCCCTTTGCCGTGCGGACCGAGTAGGAAAACCCCGCAGTTCCGCCCGCGTCAGTTCTCGCTGGCGCGGCGGAACTCAACTTTTCTGAGGATGCGGAATTGCAGGTAGGTGAAGCCGATGAGGGCCGAACCGAGGAACCAGGCCATCGTGGTGGCCGAGCCCATACGTAGGTTGTTGTAGGCTTCCTTCCAGATGGCGAGGGAGAGGACGTTGGTGGCGTCGCCCGGGCCGCCGAAGGTGAGTAGGAAGATCGAACCAATGCTCTGGAAGGCTGCGATGAAGGCGCCGACGAAGTTGATGACCATCAGCGGCATAAGCTGCGGGAGCATCACGTGGCGGAGGCGGCCCCAGAAGCCAGCACCGTCGATGGCAGCGGCTTCGTAGTAATCTTGCGGCAGGGCCTGAAGGGCGGCAATGTAGATGAGCGAGGCCATCCCCGCGCCGGCCCAGACGCCTGGCAGGATGCAGCAGATCATCGCCCAGGCCGGGTCTTGGAGCCAGGTTTGTAGGGGCAGGCCGCAGGCAGCGAGGAGGCGGTTGAGCATCCCGTTTTCGGTGGGGTCGTACATCAGTTGCCAGAGGAGGGTGATGACGAGGGTGGAGGTGAGATGCGGGAGGAAGTAGAGCGTGCGGAAGAGGATGCGCCCGCGCGGAATCTCCGAGAGCATAATGGCCAGGAAGATGGGCGTGAGGAAGCCGAAGAGGAGGGTCAGGGCCACATACTTGAGGGTGCGCCCCACGCTGCACCAGAAGCCCCAGTCGGTGGCCACGAGGATGAAGTTGTCGAGCCCCACCCACGGGCTCTCGCCGATGATGTGGTAGTCGCGGAAGGCCATGAGCACGCCGCGCACCAGCGGAATGTAGCTCCAGACGGTAATCGAGAGGAGGGCCGGCAGGAGCATCATGAGCGCAATGGCCACCGGCGAGCGGCCGCCGGTGCGCTCGGGGAGCGCGCGGATGGCCCGCTGCCGGCGCAGGCGATGGAGCTTGACGGTGAGGCAGGCGAGGAGACCGAGAACAAGCGTGCCGAGGATGGCCCGGGCCCAGGGGCGGCGCGGGGCAAGTTCCTCATCGGCCACGCGGAACATCAGACCGCGGTTCGCGTCGGCATTGATGGCTCGCAGGGCCTCGGCCACATCAAGCGTGCGCCCGGCTTCGGAGAGGAGGAGCCCCAGGAGGCGGCGTTGAAGGAGGTCGCTCACGCCCTGCCAGAAGCCAACGAAGGGCTCGGTGCGTGCAACGATGCGCCCGGCATCAAGGTCGTCATAGAGCGCGCGGATGGCGGGGGGGATTTCATCGAGGTAGGCTTCCAGGCCTAGGCGGCGCAGGTCGGCCGGGTGGCACCAGCGGGCATTGCCTTCCAGGACCTGCTCTTTGATGTGCGCATCGTTGAGGGTGGGGGAGGCGAGGCGTTCGAGGCAGGCGAAGACGAGGTCTTGCTCGGCTGGCGGTCGGCGCGAGACGCCTTCGCTGATGGCCCAGAAGTGGCGGTGCGCTTGGAAGACGCGCGGCAAGCCCTCGTGCTGGGCCGGGAAGGGCATGAGGCCGATGAGGTCGGGATCGAGGCCGCCTTCGCCAGTGATGCGCTCGAGGGCCTCGGTGCCGGCGAACATTGCGCAGACCTCCCCTTGCAGGAAGGCTGCCGGGTCGTTATTCAGGGGCAGCTTGCGCAGGACGCCCTCAAAGACCGCCTCGGGGGCGAAGGTAATCTCGCGTCCGGAGGGGAGGCGCAGGTGGCCGGCGGCGCGCGCCTCGGGGGGGAGGTCCAGCGGTTCGCCGCTTTCGGGGTCGCGGATCCACGGTTGCCAGGCTAGGCGTTGGAGGAACTCGGCCGCGGCAATGGCTCCGGGCGAATCGAAGGCGGCGCGCCAGTGGGGCGGTTGGGCGGAGAGGTCTTCGCCATCGGGCGTTAGGCAGCGGGTGGCCTCCATCGGGAAGTCGTAGCTTAGGCCACGCAGGGGCGATTGGCGGCTCTGGATGACCGGGGAGGCGCCAGTGCTTTGGAGCCACGGAAGCCAATTCCACGGGGCTTCGCAGACGCCAAAGGCCCGGCGCGAGCGGGTGGTCAGTTGCTGGCACCAGCGCCAGAACTCCGCCCAGGTCTGCGGCACGCGCTCGGGGTCGAGCCCCGCTTCACGGACCAGATCCTTGCGGTAGAGGATGCCGTAATAGGCCACCGAGGCGGCCGGAAGCGCGTAGAGGTGGCCTTCGGAGGAGGCCACACGGCGCCAGAGGTCGGGCACGCGCGCCCAACCTTCCCACTGCTCGCCGCCCGGACCGAGCCAGTGATCGAGGGGCATGAGGAAGCCATTGCGGATGTCGTTCTGGGCAATATGGAACCAGCACTGATAGATGTCGGGCGCGTTGCCACCGGCCATCGCCAAGAGCAATGGGGAGCGTCCGCCCGCCCCTGGCAACCACAAGCCGCCCCACTTGATTGGCCGTAGCTCAGGCAGTTCCTCACCCAGCGCCAGAATCTGCCGCGTCACGGCGCTCTCCGGCTGATCGGGGTCGTAGCCCCCCATAAACGACACCTCCACCGCTCGCGCGAAGGAACCACAAAGAAGCGAAAAGAGAATGGCTACGCACGCACGCCGCAGGAGCCGCCTTGTATTTTTTAACCACAAAGAACACAAAGAACACAAAGGCGCGCAGAGGCGCGTAGGAACACAGAGAAAATGGAATGGTGGCAACCTTGTCACACTGCACGCAAAGGCACGCAGAAGATTTAACCACAAAGAACACAAAGGCGCGCCAAGGCGCGCAAGAACACAGAGGAAATGGAATGATGGCAACCTTGTCACACCGCACGCAAAGGCACGCAGAAGATTTAACCACAAAGAACACAAAGAACACAAAGGCGCGCAGAGGCGCGCAAGAACACAGAGGAAATGGAATGGGGGCAACCTTGTCACGCTGCAGGGAGAAAGAAGGAGGGGAGAGAAACTAGATGCGTTGCTTGGTACATTGGAACTTGTGGGAGCCAAAGTTGACGAGCAGCCCATCGCGGATGCCAGTTGCATAGAGATAATTCAGGAGTTGTGCAAGATGGGCTTCTGTGAGGTTTTTAACGGCTTTCAGTTCAACGATAAGGGCTTCCTCAACGAAGAGATCGGCGACAAACTCACCTACAACAAAACCATCTACATCCCGGACGGTGATTGGATGTTGCCGCTTAACCGCGAGCCCCGCTTGTTCCAGACGATGGGCCAGCGCATTCTCGTAGACACTCTCAAGGTATCCCGGTGCGAAACGGAGATGGACCTGAAAGGCAATGTCACGCACCTGGTCGGACAAGTGCCGGACTTCTTCCTCTGTCATGCTCTCTGGTTCCCCATAGCGTTGGATAAACCACTTCAGAGAAGCGTGCGTCGTACTTTCGCGAGCTTAGCGAGCCCTTGTGGGTGCTAAATACTGCGTTTATTTCGGTGTGCTTCCCTTTGTGTTCTTTGTGTTCTTTGTGGTTAAAAACACATGGCAGCCTTTGTGGTTGCTAATCAATAGCCGCGAGTGGAGAGTTCGCGCTGGAGGGTTTGCTGGAAGGTGCGGGAGTCTTCGGGGGTGGGATGGTAACCGGGGAGTTCGGGTTCAAAGGCAAAGCGGCCCATCTGGTCGAAGTACCAGCGGGCTTTGACGCCATCGGAGAAGACGGCCGAGCCGGAGACGAGGGCGCCGGGGATGGTCTGGATGGTGTCAACTGTCACCGAGACGCCCCCGGGGGCGGGCTCGGCGGGGGGCGGAGGCGTGCCGGCTTCGTCCGGCTTGGGGGGTAACTTCGCCTTGGTGACATCATCGGCATTGACCTGCGCCACGCGGTCCTTGACTTGCACACCCAGGTCCATCACCAACATCCGGACGTCAAAGAAGGTGGGGTGGAGGCCGAAGTCGGCGCGCAGGCGCTGCTGAACTTCGCTAAGGGAGGCACCGTCGGCGACCCATTGGCGGACGGCGGCGGTCTGTTCTTCGGTAAGGGTCATTGCAATCTCCTTGGAGGGCAGGGGGCTATTCAGCCTGGGTGCCCTCAGATTCCATAATCGAGCGCAGGAGCGCTTCGTGCATCAGCTGTTCGTTGAGCAACTCAGCCTCGCGGGCGGAGACCTCGTCATCGGAGAGGCGCGTGCGCTCATCATCGAGCTCCTCGCGCTTGCGGTCGATGGACTTTTCCAGGAGGTCGGCCATCTTGCGGTCGTGCTCAAGCTGGGCCTTGGAGCGCTTTTCCTTAGCCTTGAACTGCTTGAACTCATAGGCGCGCTTCTGGGTCTCGCGGCGGAGCATCTCTTCCTCGTCGGGGATGTCGGCGAGGTTGGAGTTCGACCAGCCCTTGTTCCAGACGCCGGGCGCGTCGAGGTAATCCTTGCGGCGCTTGGCTTCGGCCTGGGCCTCTTCGGAGGACTTGAAGACGTAAGGCGTGAGGAAGACGAGCAACTCGCTACGGCTGTCGGAGAAATCGGTGTAGCCAAAGAGGTAACGGCCAATCCAGGGGATGTTCTTTAGGAAGGGAATGCCGCCCTCTTCCTCGATGATCTTGTGTTCAACGAGGCCGCCGATAACGACGGTCTGCCCGTCGTTGACCGAGATGTTACCGGAGATCTTGCGCGTGGAGGGCGAAGGCCACATCGAGCTCTCACCATTGGTGCCCGAGCCGGGGACCTCCTGCTTGTTATCGGCGTTCTGGAAGGTCTCCTCAAAGGTCAGGACAACGGTGCCATCGGGGTTGATGCGCGGGGTCACCTTGATGGTGAGGCCTATTTCCTCCTGCTTGATGTCGGGCTGATAGTCCGAGCCGGAGTAGGAGGAGCCCATGTACTTCATACCGTTGTAGAGATAGGCGAGCTCGGTGTTCTCAAG
Source organism: Candidatus Spyradenecus sp. (assembly GCA_051884775.1). GTDB lineage: Bacteria > Verrucomicrobiota > Kiritimatiellia > RFP12 > DVOR01 > Spyradenecus. The sequence goes on from JBJEVY010000086.1 coordinate 11,346, forward strand.
GGTGGCTTCCTTGTTATCCTGCGTCATCAAGATGGGCGAGGTGATGACCTTGGTGCGGTTGTCGAGCTCGGTGGCGCGGATCAGGAAGTCGAGGTTGAGCTTGTTGATGGTGCCATAATACTGCGAGCCGCCGCTAATCATCCCCAGCGCGCTAGTGACATTGGTGGCCAAGTTGAAGAGATTTTGCGGGGAGGCCGAGGCGCCGCTGGGCATCCCGCCACCGCCAAAGCTGTCGCGATACTTGTTCCCGCCCGAGACGCGCTTGACCCACTCCACGCCCGTGGTGAGGTCATCGCCCAAGGTCACGCTGAGCACCACCGTCTCGATGAGGACCTGGGCAACGGGGACATCCATTTCGGCAATGATGTCCTTGATCGCCGCGAGATCGCCGGGGGAGGCCATCACCATTACGGCATTGATGCGGCTATCGGCGAGAATCTTGATGTTCTCCTTGCGCAATTCGCCAATCTTACTCTTGGAGTCTGACGAGAGCTGGGGCTGGGTGGGGGTCGCCGGACGGTTGGTGTTGGTGAGGTTGCGGTTATTGGTCTGGTTGTTGGTGTTGCGGGTGGCTGGCTCGTTGGTCTTAGAGGAGGATGAGGAGTCGATGAGCTCGTTGAGCAGATCGGCCACACCCTTGTTGGAATCCTTCGTCTCGGCCTGGGCATACTTTAGGCGGATGATTTCAACAGCGATCTCGGGCGCGGTTTCGATGTCGAGCACCTTGATGATGCGCTCAAAGAAGGCCATATTGGAGGGCCGCGTGACGATAATCAGCTGGTTAGAGCGCTCGTCGGCCATAATCTGCACCTTCCCGCGAATCATTCCGCGGTCGGCATCGCTCACGAGCGCATCCATCACGGGGTTGCCCGCGGCCGGCTGCTCGGCCGGCTGCGTTCCCGGGCGCGTCACGCCGGGCAGGTTGCGGTTCTGCGAGATGGAGACGCCCTTCTGCATTCCGCCACTGAGCGAGTTGCTCGTCCGCGGGGCGGCGGTGGACTTCTTGCTCTTTTCATCCTCTTCGCGCGAGGCCTGCACAAACTCCTCGAGCGACTTCTTGATGTCGGCGGCCTTCGCGTGCTTGATGCCGTAGACTTGAACCTCCTCGAGCACCGGCATGGGCTTGTCGATGAAGGAGATAATCTCAATCATCCGGTTGACGTTCTCCTGCGTGTCGGTAATCAGCAGCGAGTTGGTCCGCTCGAGGAACTGCACCATGCCGTCGGGACGCTTGAAGTTCTCGACCACCTTCTGAGCCTCTTCGGCCGAGATGTTCTTGGGGGTGATGACCTGGCGGATAATCTTGCCCTCTTCCGGGTGACGGCCCTTGACGGGAATCTCCAGGAAGGTCTCGATGCCCTGTTGGCCGATGGACTTGAAGGGCACCACCAGGGCAAAGCGATCGCCCACCGGAATAAGGCCAATGCCGTTGAGCTGCAACTGCTGCTCGATGGCCTGCAGATACTCGGCGTCGGACCACTTTTCCTCGTTGTTCGAGCGCAGGCTCATCGTTACCTTCGGCACATCGGGCGAGGTGAGAAGCGTGCGGCCGGTCACCTGCGCGTAAATCTGCAGGAAGAGCTCGGCGGGGGCGTTGTCGAACTTCAACTTCGGGCGTCCGCCCTTGCCGCGTTCGGCCTTGGCCAGTTGCTGGGCCACCTCGGTGGTGGAGGTGGCGGCATTCGCGGCGGCGGGCGCGTTGCCACTGGTGCGGCGGATGGCGGGAGCGCGGACTTGGGCGGCTGCGGTGCCAGAGAGCAGAAGGCCGGCACTCAAGGTCAGGAGAAGGTGGGATGTGTTCATAAAGCGTTGTCCGTGGGGTTATTGGGCGCTCGGGGCGTCATCGGTGCGCATATAGGCGCAGTTGAGCGTGAAGGTGCCCTGGAGAATGCCGGGCTTCTTGGCGTTTGGGCGGATGGTGATGGCGCGCACGTCCATCATTGCGTCCTCGCGCGTTTCGATATCGTAGAGGAACCAGACCAGCGAATCGAGGCGACCTTCCCAGTCGCGGCACTCGAGGGTGAGCTCGGTCACTTCGCCAATCTTCTCTTCCCCGCCAATCGAGCGCTGGGCGATGTTCACATTGTTCGCCCGGGCGGTGTTATCCATAATCGGCAACCAGTGGGTATCGACCGAGCGCCCTTCGGGGAAGAGCGGCATTTTGTCGCGCAGCGCATCATACTGCGCTTGCACCTTGGGCCGCTGGGCAATCTCCGCTCGTTCGCGCTCCAACCGCGCGCTCTGCTGCTTCCAGACGCGAGCCTCGCGTTGCCACGCCTGCCGCGCCTTGGGAAACCACAGCGCCAACGAACCCACTGCCAGCACCACACCAAAGAGGGCCAGCAACATCTGATCGCGTTGCGTAAGGGCGGTCATTACTCTTGCTCCTGTTCGCTGGGGAAGACGATGTCAATGTCAAAGCGCTGCTTGCGCGTCTTAGGGTCTTGCGAGAGGCGAGTAATCTTCACCTCCTGCAAGCGTTCATCCTGCTGCAGCGCCTCCTTGAAGGCGTAAACATCCGAGGTGTCGTCCGCCAGACCGCTGACCTTCAGTTGCTGCTTCTGCCGGTAGGAGACCGAGAGGAAGGTCATCGTCTTGGCCTTAGCCGCGCACAAGAGGCGCAACATCTCCAGTGCCGAGTTCGAGCGGTCCTGATAGCGCTCAATCAGCGCCACCCGCTCGCGCAGTTCCTGCACGGCTTGGTAGACTCGCCGCTGGCGCGCAATTTGCGTGTTGACATCCTGCGCCAGCTTCTTGTAGACCTTCGGCGCCAGGAAGAGCCCCGCCGCGCAAATCAACCACAGCACGCCGAGAATCGAAGCGCCGGCAATCAGTCCCCGCTTCCGCCGCGCGGCGGCGGCCTCCTCGCGCCACGCCTCGGGTGTCAAATCCATCGTCGCCTCGGGGGCCGTTGCGCGTTCAAGCAATGCCTGGCCCAAGCGCGTCTCGGCCTCGGCCGGCTCCAAGGCAATAAAGTGCGGCTCTAACCCGGTGCCCAGTTGCAAGGCCTGAATGCTCTCGCTTGTCGGTGCCAGGCAGAGCGCCTCGGGCGCTTCGGCTCCCAACCCCTCCAACGCCCCGCGCGAGAGGAGCAACATCGCTTCGCGCGCAAAGTCCCCATCGGCCATCTGCCCGGGGAAGGCGCGTACGACCTCGGGAACGCCCTCGGAAAGCAACATCAGCAGCTGCTCGGCCGGCTCGCGAATGGCCACCAACTTCCGCCCGCGCATCGCTTCCGGCGCCACCTGCGGCAACACCTTCAGCCACCCCATCAGCGAGATGTCCACCCGCGCCTTGCCCAACTTCCCGGCAGCCTGCAATCGATCGTGCCAACGCTCGTCGAGCACCTCATTGGCGGCCATTGCCACCCACACCGTCAGCTCCTCGGCGTTGCGGCTAACGACCTCGTAACCCAACGCATAGCACCCCTCTTCAAAGGGCGAGAGCGCCTCGGTATTCAGGGCCACCGTTTCGGCCAGGGTCCCTTCGGCCTCCACCGGTAACACCTGGCGCACGAGCACCGTCTCATAACTCCGCACGGCCACCGCGCCGCCTGCGATCTCTGCCGGCGCCTGGTTCTGCCCTTCGGGAGCTGCCTCTGCGGGTCTATCCATATCCTCTGCCATCATCTCTGCTCCGCCGTCCCTACGTCTCTTCGCGCCATTGCAAAATCACCAAGTTCCCGTTTGCCGCTGTTGAACTGCCGGCCGTTGATTTCTTGTCGCCCCCGCGCTGGACCACAGCCGTGGCCCGCCGCTTCACGCGCCCCACGCGCCCTTCAATCTCCAGCTTATAGATGGCGCAATCCACCGTCAGGTAGATATTTGCATCCTCCTGACTCAACCCCGGCACGCGCGCCAGGAAGTCCGAGAGGTCCGTAAAGTGGTAATCCTTCACCGCTGCCGCGCCCAGGCTCGCCGTCCCGCTCGAACGCGAAACCTGCTGCACCTTGGCCGACGCACTGGCCGTGTCGGCATTCAACCCCTCGCGCTCTTCCAAGATGGTATCGACGATGAGCCCATCGGCATCCTCCAGACTCGGCACCGTCAAGAGCACCTCGCGCGGCGCGGCATTGACGTTAATCTTCCCCTCGCCGTAGGTGGTGAAGAGCCCTTCAATCCCGCTCACGAAGACCTGCCGCTCGCTATTCGTCTCCTCCGGGTTCCACACCCCGCCCTTGAGCAACACGCCGCCATTGCGGTCAAAGCCCTTGATAAACGCCAATTCGCCCACCGTATCCAGCGGACCGTTCTTGCAGGTGTAGGGCGTCTCCAGCCCTTCGTAATACTCGCTCTCCGCCCCATCGGCCGACTCGGTGATGCTATCCTCGTCCACCCAGTCATAGAAGGAATCGACGAGCGCGCTCTGGTCCTCTTCCGGCACCCCGGCCACCGTCAGGATCCGCGCCCAAATCAAGTCCGCGTTATCCCCGAAGCCCGCCTTCGTGAGCTTGTTGATATTCCACCGCGCCGGCTCGGGCTCAATCGCCACAAAGATCTCCGCATCGGGCACGTTGTTTGTGGAGGAGAGCACATCCGCCGTTTCGAACTGCAAGTGCCCCGCTTCATCGAACATCAGCCGCTGCGAAACTTCCACCCGCTGCCCGCGCTTTAGGCGAATGGCCGGCACAATCCACCGATCCTCCTCCGCCTCCTCTTCGGTCTCCTCCCCACTCACCTTCTCCTGCCGCGCCATCAACATCCCCGCCAGCGTCAACCCCGAATCTAATAGCGCCGAGGCCTGATGCCGGCTCCGCGTCCACACCGCCGCCTTCCCCTCCATATAGGCATCCATCGCAAACGAGCAAGCCAAGAGGCTGAGCACAGCCACTGCCCAAATCACAGCCACCAGGGCAAAACCGCCCCGGTGCCGCGTTACGCTCTGCAAGCCTAGTTTGTCCATCAACCCCAAAAGTATAGCACACTTCTGCGCGCCTGTCGAAAACAAGCGCTTCTCGCGCCCGGTTTGAACGGCAGGGGTGGGGAAGGGAGGGGAAGGTGAGGAAAGCGGTTGGCGGTTAGCGCGAGTACGTGGCGGGCATTTTGGCTCAGGGGCGGGTGAGGGGCGCGGCTGGGGGTGCCTGTTTTGACGAGTCGCGTTCTCGCGGCCCAGGTGGGGCGCAGGCCGTCGGGGACGGCGACCGTCAGAACGAGCGATGCAGTGTAGTCCTCGACGGCCAAAGTCGGCGGCTCAAAAACGACCTGGGGTAGAGGCAAGGGTTAGAGGGCCTCGGCGGCACCTTCAAGGAGACGATGGGTTTGGGGATCGAAGGCGAGGCCGATGGCGTAGATGGGGAGGTTATGGCAACGCTGCGCATCGGCGTAGTTGCGCTCGCGGATTTGGGCGAGGGCGGCCTGGGCGCCGGTCTTGCCATCGCGGTTGACCTTGAGCTCGAAGATGAAGACAGCCTCTTCGTCCACGAAGACGAGGTCTGGTCGCACGCCGGTCTGTTGCCGCTCGAAGCAGACTTGTAGGGAGGAGAACTGCGAGCGCAGGAGGAAGTAGAGGAGGCGCAGGTAGGCGGCCTCGGTGATCTCGGTCCCCTCGGTGGCGTGATAGGGTAAATCGGCGTAGAGGACCTTGAGGTGCGCAAAGAACTCCGGGAAGTCGCGCGAGGTTAGCGCCGTCAAAGTCTACCCAAACCACAAGTCACCGGTCGATCGCTTGGCGATGGACTGCGTGACGAGGGCCAGCAAGTCGCGCCGGACCTCTTCATCGGGCACGCCGAGGGTATAGATGCCACGCCGGAAGTCTTTGATGGTGAGGTAGCCCGCCTGGAAGAGGAGGGTAATCGCGGAGAGGTTGGCGAGGTCGGTAGCGGTCATCAGGTTCTCGGAGATGCCGGTAATCTTCTCGTAGTCCATCTTGAGCAACTGCTCGCGCGAGAGGTAATTCATCAGCATTGAGGGCTTGCCGGTAGAGGCCCAGGTGGCCTTGAAGTAGGGCAGGCAGTCAGAGAGGGTGTTGGCGATTGCGTAAGGGTTGTAGACCGCGAACTCGGATGCCAGCGCCTCGGGGGAGAAGTGGTAACCGTTGTACCAGAAGCGTAACTGCGCGCGGTAGGCTTCATAGTCGAGCCCCATCACCTGGGCGTGAGCGGCCATCGCATCGTGGAAATAGGTCTCGAGTTCCTCCTCGGTGTAGCCGAGCAATGTGGCAGCACGCGCATCGAGCGTTAGATCCCTGATGTTGTTGAGCGCCGAGAAGATGGAAACCTGAGAGAACTTCGAGACGCCGGTCATCATTAAGAAGCGGATTTTGTCGACATTCGCCTTTAGGTGGATATAGAAGCCCCGCATCTCGTCACGGATGGCCTCGGCCAACTCGGGCTTGTGCAGCGCGTGGCCAATAGGCGCGTCGTATTCGTCCACAAGCACCACCACACGCTTACCTGAGCGCTCGGAGAGCTCCTGAATGGCCAAACCAAAGTTGGATCCGGTTGTTTCTTCGGGGTGGATGGTCGCACCGGCAAGTTGCAACTTTTGCAAGACGGCACTTCGAAAATCCTGCTTGAACACCTCCAACGAGGTTGTTGCCACCACAGAGAAGTCAAAACGGATAATCGGATGGACAGGCCAATCGTAGTCGGTCTTGGCGATGGCCAGACCCTCGAAGAGATCCTTACGGCCTCGGAAGATGCTATCGAGCGTTGAGATCATCAGCGACTTGCCAAAGCGCCGCGGACGGGAGATGAAGTAGAAGCCCGAGAGCGGGGCCGAGACAATCAAGTCATACATCCCCCGCGTCTTATCGACATAGATGGAATTGGTCTCCCGCATCCCCGGGAAGTCATAACTCATCGTCTCAATGCGTGCCATAGGTTCCTCCGTGCGCGCAG
>JBJEVY010000087.1:0-4842 GCA_051884775.1 Candidatus Spyradenecus sp.
ATTTTTGAGTGCGTAGACGAAATTAAACCATCCGTCATGTTTTTGGAAATCGGCAAGGAATGGCTGGGCGAGTTGCTTGTGGAATGCAAGAAGCGTTACAAGTGCGTGACATTCTACAATTCTACCTACTACCATAAGCAGGATTGCAAGTGCTACATCATACAGGCGTCAAATAAGCGTATGAAGTTACCGCTTGACGGTATGGATGAGGAAGACGCTATCGCATGGATTTGCGCGAATGTTGAATACAAGTGCATAGGTGATCTCTGTATGGGAAAAGGGCTGGTCGGCTACCACGCATGGAAGAATGGCAAGCGGTTCGTCGGCACGGAATTAAACGAGAAGCGGCTCGCCGTTTTGTTGGAACGCATACAAAAAGGCCACCTGTAAGCACCCGCCCACGGACTTTACGCCTGCCCTGCCCGGGGCGGGCTTTTTTCGTGCCGACGTGCGGTATAATGCAAAAGGAAAGGAGAGGAGATAAAACGTGAAAAAAGACATCACTTTGGGGCTGTCTATCGCCTTTTCGTGGGCGTGGGCTTCCTCCCTCATTCTCGGGCAATCGATCGCATTGGAGCGGGGCGTGGTGCCGTTCCTGATATGGGCGGCGGCGAACACGGCCACGCTCGCGCTGTTCGGCGTGCTCTACAAGGCCGGGCTCTTTACGGCGCAGATATTCAAGCACAAGGCCTTCAAGGGCTTTGCCGTGGTGATACAGGCTTTCTGCCTCATTATCAATCTGAACATCCTCAACCAACTCATCGGCAACTATTGGCTGACGACGGGGATTGGGCTTGCCTTCATCCTGCTGATGTATCGACGCGGCCTGCCGACCTCCATTTTGACCGACCAGTGGCAAGGCGTGCTAACGTTCGTGACGCTATTGGCGATCATCGCGACCGGGGCGCTTTCCGGCGCGCCGCATAACACGCACGCGGTGACCAGCGACGGCGGCGTGCTATGGGCGTTATGGAGCGCGTGCATTCTGTTGACTTCTCCGTTCGGAGACATCCAGATGTGGCAACGCGCGCAGGCCAATGGCAACGGCAAGGGCTTTTGGTATGCGTCGCTCTTTTTCGGGGTGTATATGGCCCTCATTTTCATTATGAGCCTATTCCAATTCAACGCGGCGATGAAGGGGCTTTTGTTGGTGGCGTGCCTTGCGGTGACCACCTCCACGATTGACAGCATTGCGGTGGCCATGCACGAGGTATCGAGTAAGCGCGTCGGGACGGCGCTCGCGGCTTTCCTCTGCGTCTTTTGGGGCGTATTCAAGGAGATGGGCATTGTCGAGTTATGGAGCACGATTGGCGTTTACCGCGTGGCCTTTTGCGTGAGTGTGTTCGGGGCCGCCGTCTACCTCAAGACGAAAGGGGGGCGCGGACACGATGAAGATACAGAAGATGAAGGTGGCGGACCTCAAACCGCTTGAGCAGAACGTCCGCAAGCACGGCGAGGTGCAGTTGAAAGAACTCGTGCGCTCGCTGGGACAATTCGGCCAGACGCGCGCCCTCGTGATTGATGAGGACAAGAATATCCTCATCGGGAACGGGCTGCACGCGGCAATGGTGCGTGCCGGCATTACGGAGGCAGCCGTCTATGTCAAGCGCGGCCTGACCGAAGTCGAGAAGAAGAAACTCATCCTGGCCGACAATAAGACCTATGCGCTCGGGGCCGACCACTACGAAAACATCGAGGCCTATCTCGCCGACATCACGGCGACCGGGGACTTCGACGTGGCCGGGTTCGACGAGGATGTGTTGCGAAACCTCATGCGGGACGCGGAGGAGGTCTTACAAGACGTGCAGACCTATGGCGTTTTGGAGCCTGCGGCGGTCGAGCAGAAGCACGAACTGCAAGCCAAGCGCGACGAGCAAGCCGAGAGGGCCGCTGATAGCCCGGGAAACGGCCTAAATAGCGCGTCTCACCCCGTGGACGATAGTTTACCCGCAGAAGCGCATAGAACGGTGATATGCCCCGCTTGCGGGGAAGTGATCCCGCTTGATTAAAAAGCACTACACGAACGTGGATGTGGTGACCGCCGCCCGGCAACGGATACGCAACCTCTTTGCCAACGGCGTGCCCATCTCCTTGAGCGTTTCCGGGGGGAAGGATAGTATCTGCCTCAATCACCTAGTCTTTACGCTGTGCGCGAGCGGCGAAATCGACAAAAGCCTGTTGACCGTCGACTTCGTGGATGAGGAAGCCATCTATCCGTGCGTGGAGCGGGTGGTGCTCAATATGCGCAGGCAGTGGCTATCGCTTGGCGTGCCTTTCAACTGGTGGGCGATTGAGTGCAAGCACTTTAACTGTTTCAACGCGCTGACCAATGATGAGAGTTTCCTCTGTTGGGACCGATACAAGCAGGATGTGTGGGTGCGCCAGCGGCCCCCATTTGCGCTCACTGGGCACCCGCTTTTCCGCCCGAGGAAGGACACCTATCAAGACTTTATGATCCGGCTCAATGCGGGCAAGATTACGCTTATCGGTGTGCGCGTGGCCGAGAGCATTCAACGGCTCGACAACGTAGCGAGGAACAATTCGACCGACCGGCTCTATCCCATCTATGATTGGACAGATACCGACGTATGGAGATACATTGCCGAGAACGCGCTGGAATACCCGGACGCTTACGAGCACATGTATCGCACGGGGGTCGGGATGAACAAGATGCGAATATCGCAATTCTTCAGTGTGGACACGGCGGCCTCGCTGGTGAAGATGTGTGAGTTCTATCCTGACCTCTTCAACCGTATATGCAAGCGCGAGCCGAATGCCTATATGGCTATGCTCTACTTCGACACGGAACTCTATCGGCGCAAGAAGTCGCAGGGCCGCAAGGATAACACCGACTACAAGCAAAAGGTCTTTGACCTCTTCAAGCAGCCGGAGCGGTTCGAGACCAAGGCGCAACAGCGGACGTTCTATTATATGCGACGGTTCGTGACATCGCACAGCGCATTCATCGACCAAAAAGCCTATAAGACCATCTACCAGGCACTGGTCGGCGGCGACCCGAAAGGGCGGACGCAGCGCGCGCTCTACACGCAAGTTTTCGGGAGGCATAAAGCATGAATGAAGCGACTGACTTACTCAAGCCCATCAAGGGCGTGCGCATTGTCGAGCGGGACACCCTGCGCGCCAACGATTACAACCCGAACGTTGTATCAGAAGACAACTTGAAACTGCTCACGCAGTCCATCCTCGTCAACGGCTGGACGCTGCCAATCGTAGCAAGGCCGGACCTCACCATCATAGACGGCTTCCATCGGTGGACGGTGGCCGGGCGCGAGCCGCTCAAGAGCAAACTCGGCGGCAAGGTGCCCGTGGTGATTGTCGACCACGCCGACAGCGACGAGGATGTGTTCGGCACGATTACGCACAACCGGGCACGCGGGACGCACCAACTGGAGCCGATGAAGGCCATCGTCAAGCGCCTGCTCGACAACGGCAAGACCGTCGCCGAAATTGGCAAGCAACTCGGGATGAGGCCCGAGGAAGTCTTCCGCCTGTCGGACTTTTCCCGGGACGACTTCCTGCGGATGATGCAACGCGGCGTGACGGGGTATAGCAAGGCTTACGACCTCAAGAAGTATTGACGGTAACGCTTTTGGCGTTACCGTTTTTTGCGTCCGAACCGGCGGGGAAAAGGCCGAAAAGTTAGGGGGTATATATATAAATATATATACCTCCCTAAAACCCGAAATGCGCCAAAAGGTAACGCTTTTCGATTACCTTTGCGTTACCGAAAAGCGTTACCAATCGTCACCGCCTGATGTCCGCCAACCCCCGCGCCTAACCTATTGGCCCGCAACCGCTTACGCAAAAGGTAACGCAGTTTGCGTTACCGCGTGCACGGTTTTCGGTAACCTTGCCGCGTTACCGCCGCTGTTCCGCCCCCGCCGCGCGCCGCATATCCCCCCGAAAGTGCAAGCCCTTACGCCGCCGCCCCGCGCGTGGATGCGCCCCCGCGTGTATGCGCGCGCGATATAGATAATATATTCTAGTCAATCTATTATCCTAGGAAGATAAAAAATATCTATCTTTACATTGGGGGTTTAGGTTAGGGTATAGGGGGTCTGGGGGGAAAGGGGAAGGGCCAGGGGGCTCGCGCACGCGCGCGCGTATGCGCGCACGCAGGAGGCCGCTGGCAAGTTACCAGCAAGTAGCCTCGGCGGCGTGGAAGTAGGGCTATACGGCGAAGTGGCAAGTAGCGAGCAAGTTAAACGGATGAGCGCCGGGTGGTCGTTGCATTTTTTGCAACAACCACTCCATAGCGCCGGGCCACCTGTTCGGAAATCCCGAGCCCCTGCGGGCAACTGTTTCCAATTCTTCAATAGTTCGACTTATCAACACCTGTCGATAACCCTGTCGATAACTCGCCCAAAACAGCACCCCCTCAAAACACCCGCTAAAACGGCCCGAGAGCGCGTTGCTCGCCTTGCCCCGATAACTTACCCGCCACCACGCAGGAAGCGCCGAGAATGCCCGCCAAAACGCCCAATAGGGGCATTGCCGCTCCACACCGCCGACCCGCAAACACACCCCCCACGCAAAAACACCCGCACATCCGCACCCACCTTTGTGCTATTATTCGGCCCCAGCGGGATAGGGATGATCACCCGAAACGGCTTGCTCCTTGTGCCTTCCCGCTTCACCAACACCAAGGAGAAGCAGATAGGACAAGGACTATATGCAACACACGACAAAATCGTCCGCTTGCGTAGCACAAAATGAAGCGAAAATAAGGGCATTTTTGCCCCAAAAATCGAGGAAAAAAAATACCCCTAGACCCCATCGTAGGTACTTCCGGGGGAGGGGTCACCGGCGGGTTGCGCGAAC
>JBJEVY010000088.1:0-29401 GCA_051884775.1 Candidatus Spyradenecus sp.
TCCGGTAAGAACCACAAGATCGGCGAAGTGCACGATGGCGGCGCCACGATGGACTGGATGGTTCAGGAGCAGGAGCGCGGCATCACGATTACCTCCGCGGCCACGGCCGTGATGTGGGGCGACTACATGATCTCCCTGATTGACACCCCCGGCCACGTGGACTTCACGGCCGAGGTGGAGCGCTCGCTGCGCGTGCTCGATGGCGCGGTGGCGGTCTTCTGCGCGGTCGGTGGCGTGCAGCCGCAGTCCGAGCAGGTCTGGCGTCAGTCCGAAAAGTACAAGGTGCCCAAGCTCATCTTCGTTAACAAGATGGACCGCATCGGCGCGAACTTCTTCTCGGTGATGGACCAGGTGAAGGAGCAGCTCAAGGCTCGTCCGGTGCCGATGGTCTGCCCGCTGGGCGCTGGCGAGACCTTCGAGGGCGTGGTCGACCTGCTCGAGAACCGCCTGGTGACCTACGATAAGGAATCGCAGGGCATGAAGCAGATCTACTCCGAGATCCCCGCCGAGCTCAAGGAGAAGTGCGAGGAAATGCGCCACGAGATGATCGAGGCCGCCGCCGAGCAGGACGAAGAGCTGATGAACAAGTACTTCGAAGAGGGCACCCTCACGAAGGAAGAGATCATCAAGGGTCTGCGCAAGGGCTGCATCGCCCGCTCGATTATGCCGGCCTTCTGCGGCACCGCCTTCAAGAATAAGGGCATCCAGATCCTCCTCGACGCGGTGGTGAGCTACCTCCCCTCCCCGCTCGACATCCCCCCGGTGCAGGACGAAGCCGATCCCTCCATCATTCGTAAGGCCGATGACAACGAGCCCCTCTCCGCGCTCGCCTTCAAGATTATGGCCGATAAGAACATGGGCAAGATCATCTTCACCCGCGTCTACTCGGGCACCCTCGTGGCCGGCGAAGAAATCCTCGACTCCTCCATCGGCAAGAAGGCCCGCATCTCGCGCCTCTTCCGCATGCACGCCAACCACCAGGAGAAGCTCGAAGAGGCCCACGCCGGCGACATCGTGGCCGTCATCGGTCTGCCCAACACCCGCACTGGCGACACCCTCTGCGACCCCGAGAACCCGATCCACCTGGAGTCCATCGACTTCCCGGCCCCGGTGATCTCGATTGCCGTCAAGCCCGTCTCCCGCGGCGACAACGAGAAGCTCGGCAACGCCCTCCACGCCCTGGCCCAGGAAGACCCCACCTTCACCGTGGCCTTCGACCAGGAAACCTCCGAGACCATCATCTCGGGTATGGGTGAGCTCCACCTCGAAATCATCGTTGACCGCCTGAAGCGCGAGTTCAACGTGGCTTGCGAAGTCGGCCGCCCCGAAGTCGCCTACCGCGAGTCCATCGCCGTCGAGGGCGAGGGCGAGTACAAGCACAAGAAGCAGTCCGGTGGCCGCGGTCAGTATGGCCATGTCTGCATGAAGTTCGCCCCGTTGGAATCCGGCAAAGAGTTCGAGTTCATCAACGACATCAAGGGCGGCGTGATCCCCGGCGAGTACATCCCGGCCGTCGAAAAGGGCATCCGCGCGGCGATGGAATCCGGCCCGCTCGCTGGCTACCCGGTCCTCCCGCTCAAGGCGACGCTCTTCTACGGTTCGTATCACGACGTCGACTCCTCGGAATTCGCCTTCCAGACCGCTGCGCGCCAGTGCTTCAAGCAGGTCTTCCTGGCCAGCCAGCCGCAGCTGCTCGAGCCGATTATGAAGGTGGAAGTCGTGGTCCCCGAAGACTACATGGGCGCGGCGACCGGCTCGCTCTCGCAGCGTCGTGGCCGCGTGGAAGGCATGGAAGAGCGCGGCGGTGCCCGCCTCGTCCACGGCTTCGTGCCCCTGGGCGAAATGTTCGGCTACTCCAACACCATCCGCACCCTCACCCAGGGCCGTGGCTCCTTCACGATGGTCTTCGACCACTACGAGCCCGTCCCCCGCGCGCTGCAGGATGAGATCGTTGAGAAGCGCCGCAAAGCCGGCAAGGTCCTCGGCTACTCCGAAGCCGACGAATAAGCCTTGGCCCTCAAAGGCCACCCCAAAAGCGGGGCTCGCACAGCGCGGGCCCCGCCTTTTTTATCCTCACCGCGCGCGAACATTCTGCGCAAGTGCCAGGAGACTAACCCGCCGGCAAGCCAAAACTCGCGCAAAGTACAACAGTTATGCAAAAGCGCGCAGGAAAAGATTTTGCTTGACACGGGGGGGCCTTTTCATATAATACGCCGCGTTTTCCTACTACTAGGAGACCAAAAGGAGTAAAAGAGTATGGCTAACAAGAAGACCGCCAAGACCAAGACCGCGAAGGCGCCTGCCGTGAAGAAGGAAGCCCCCGCGAAGAAGACCCCCGTTGCGGCCAAGACCGTCAAGGCGGCCAAGGTCGTCGAGCCCGAGCTGTTCGACGCCGTCTGCCCTGCGACTTGCGCATGCGAAACCAAGGCCCCCAAGGCCGAGAAGCCGGCGAAGGCCCCGAAGGCTGCTGCCAAGCCCGCCGCCCCCAAGACCACCCGCGTCACCTTCCGCATCCGTGAAGAGGTCGGCGCCAAGGTCTTCCTGGCCGGCAGCTTCAACAACTGGGATGCCACCGCCAAGCAGCTCACCGACAAGAATGGCACCGGTGAGTTCACCTGCTGCCTCAACCTGCCCAAGGGCCGCTACGAATACAAGTTCGTCGTCAACGGCACCTGGAAGGCCGACGGCGCTTGCGCCGACTGGGTCACCAACGACATGGGCACCATCAACAGCGTCATCACGGTGGAATAACGCTGTTCCCCCAAGCAAACAACAAGGGCTCCCACATCGGGGGCCCTTTTGTTTGGGCGCTCGCTGACGCTCGCTGCGCGGCAAATATGCCGCGCCACAGAAGGCCGAGCGAAGCGAGGCGCTATGCCAACACCGCCGATGGCAGGAGGAGAACTGGCCTCCAGATATGGGAGCCACGTGCCAGGCGGGGTGGAGGCCAGGGCGCGGCCATTGGAGCGGCTGGGAGTGCGGGGGCGAGCGCGGCCGGGGGGCGTGGCCGAAGGGCCGGGTTTTCCGCGGGGTGGGGGGGGGGCGGGGCGGGGGGAGTGGCCGAAGGGCCGGGTTTTCTCGGGGTGCGGGGGCGTTGCCCCCCGCGTAGGGGGGCTTGGGGGGCCTCCCCCAACGGCCCTGGCAGGGAGGCGCGGCAGCGCATCCCTGCTGCGCGTGCTGGCGTGCCCCCGTGCGTGCCCATAGCGGAGGTACCCGCAGGGCGCCTCCGCCGGGGTGGAGCGCCCTGCGCTCCCGAGGGGCGTGGGGGCGAGCAGCCCCCACACGAGCTGCCCCCCGTTCCCTGTTCACCGTCCCCTGTTCACCGTTCACCGTTCACCGTTCACCGCGAGCGTAGCGAGCATCACCGAGAATGTGCTATGCTATTGGGCGTTGGTTAAGGAGTGATGTATGAAGCCGATCATTGAGCCGCACATTCACATGATTTCGCGGACGACGGACGAGTATATGGCGATGCGAGCGCACGGCATTCGTGTGTGCGTGGAGCCATCTTTCTGGCAAGGGGCGAACCGCCGTTATGCGGGGAGTTTCTTCGACTATTTCCGGCTGTCGTTGGAATTTGAGCACACGCGCGCGGCGCGGTTTGGGGTGGATCACTGGAGTGCCATCGGGATGAACCCGAAGGAGGCCGAGGATCGGAAGTTGGCCGATGAGGTGATTGACGGGATGGGCGAATACCTGGATCATCCGCGGTGCGTGGCATTGGGGGAGATTGGGTTTAACAATATCACCGAGAACGAGGAGCACGCGCTCGTGCGCCAGTTGCGTCTGGCCGAGGAGCGCAAGATGCCGGTGGTGTTGCACTTGCCGCACTTCAACAAGCTCAAGGGCATCAAGCGCGTGTTGGAGATTATCGAGGGCGAGGGGCTGACACGCGAGCGGATTGACATCGACCATAACGTTGAGGAGACGATTGCCCTGGCCCTGGAGAGCGGTTGCTACGCCGGGATGACGGTCTACCCCTACTCCAAACTCTCGCCCGAGCGCGTGAGTGCGATGATCCGCGAGCACGGCCACGAGCGCGTGATCGTCAATGGTTCGGCCGACTGGGGCATTAGCGATCCGCTTTCACTCATCAAGGTGGTTGAGCGCCTGCGCGCCGATGGCTTTGGCGAAGAGGTGATCGAGCAGATTACCTATCACACGCCGATGGCCTTCTACAGCGCTTCGCCCCACTGGAAGCCGGATTTCGACATCGTCCCGCAGGATCCCACCACCTTCCAGCGCCAACCCTAACGCTCAAGGAGAGCCGCGATGCGCCCCGAGACCTCGCCCGAATCCACCCAGCCTGGCAATCTTGAAGCTCAGCAGACGGTGGTGCTCAAGCCTGGCACCGAAGGCTCCACCCTGCAATCCGGCGAGCATACCGCCGTCCGAAGTCCCTCCGATGATTACGCCATCTGCGGCAAGATTGGCGATGGCGGCATGGGGGTGGTCTACTTGGCGCGCGACCGCCGTCTGGGGCGCTATGTGGCCATCAAGCGCTTGAACGAACGCGCACTGGAGGATCCCACCCTGCGCGCCCGCTTCCTGCAGGAGGCCCGCGCGGTGGCCGCCCTCAACCACGCCTACATTGTGCACATCTATGCATTGGGCGAGGACGCACTGGGGCCTTACATTGTGATGGAGTACGTCTCGGGTCCGGCGCAAACCACCGAGGTGGTGGTGCCCGAGGCCACCGATGCCCCGCCCCTCAAGAACCTCTCTCTGGAGCAATTCATCAACCGCCAGGGGCCGATGACCGCCGATGAAGCCGTCTCGATGGTCCTCAAAATCGCCCGGGCAATGGTCTACGCCCACAGCTGTGGGGTCATTCACCGCGACCTGAAGCCCGCGAACATCCTCCTGGACCCCTCCTGCGAGCCGAAGATTGTCGACTTTGGCCTGGCGCGCTTGGCCCCGAAGGGCGATGGGCACACCCAGGTCGAGGAACTCACCGTCCCGGGCGAAAAGCTCATCAGCCTGGGCTACTCCGCCCCCGAGCTTGAGCAAGATGCCTCCACCAGCGATGCGCGCGCGGACATCTACTCCCTAGGCGCCATCCTCTACTTCCTCCTCACCGGACGCAATCCCCGTTACTACCGCGAACAGGATGTGCCCGCCTTCTTGCGCGAGGTGCTCCGTCGCAGCCTGGAGACCGTCCGCGAGCAGCGCTTCCGCTCGGCACAAGACTTCGTGCGCGCCCTGACCGAAGCGGCCAGCCACGGCAAGACCGTTGCCCCCACCATCAAGACCACCTGGCGCTGTAAGTGGTGCGACGCGGTCAACCCCATCAGCACCAAGTTCTGCGCCGAGTGCGGCTGGGACGGCAGTGAACGCTGCCTGGAGTGCGGTGCGGAGACCTTCGTGGGCCAGCAGTATTGCCCCAGCTGCGGGGCCGACTGCCGGATGTACGAACATGTCGCCGGCATCCTTAAGTTGATGGATGCCGCGTGGGAGGAGCGGCGTTTCGAGCGCTTGGCCACCATTGCCGGCAGGCTCCACGGCTTTGAGCCCTCCGGCCCCACCGGCCGAAAGCTCCTGGCCCAAGCCCGGGAGCGTGTGGAGGAGGCCGAGCGCAAGGTCGCCCGCCGAAACCGCTTGGCAGCCCTCATCCCCAACGAACTCAAGGCCGAAAACTACGAGCGCGCCCAGACCTTTATCGAAGAGTTCCGCCAGCTCAACGAAGACCCGATGGTCTACGAAGAGGAGTTGCGAGACCTGCCTGGCCGCATCGCCTCGCGCGATCTCGTCCGCATTCGCCAATGCATCCGCGCGCGCGACTGGGGCACCGCGCAAGCGCTCACCAGCAACCTCTCTGTCAAGTATGGCGATTTGCCCGAGTTCCGCGATGTGCGCGCTAAATTGGCGGCGCATGATCGCTTCCGCCGCCGGGTCAGCTGGGCCTGCGCGCTTGGGGCCGTGACCGTGCTCTACTTGCTCTCCCTCCCCCTGGCCGGACGCCTCTCGGGGGGCTCCTTCGGCCCCCTCCTTCAAGGCCTTTACACCCCCGCACGCCACATCAGCCGTCTGCCAGGCCTCGCTGCCGGTATGCGCGCTTATGTGACGCTCTGCGGCCGCGCCGCCTCGCCAGAAGATTACTTCCCCAAGGCCGGGCCGGCGACCTCAGAAGCCGTTGCTAGCGCCGATGCGCGCACCATCTTGCCCGAGGCCGAAGAGCTTAAACGCCAAGACTTCGAGAAGCAGCTGCGTGAACTGGCCGAACGTCAGCGGACCCAGCGCAACGACCTGCGCCTGCGCTACAGTCAGGAACTCACGGAGTTCCGCCGCTCGGCCCAGGACGAAGGCAACTATGAGGGCGTGGTGGCCGCCAACCGAGCCATCGCCGATTACGAAGAGAGCAACGCCCTGGCCGCACCCCTACCCGAAGAACCCGAAGGCCTCGTGGTCCTCAAGCGCCGCCTCATTCAGTTGCGCGACGACCTTGAAACCCTCATTGCCCGCCAGATCCTCTCCGCCTCCAAGAAGTACACCGCCGCCCTTGAAGAGAGCCTCAAGGGTTACACCCAGCAGGGCAACCTGGAGCAGGCCGGCGAGATCTCCAACGAAATCCAGCGCGTCCGCCGCTTGAGCGAGGTGACCAAGGCCGAGGCGCTTCTGGCCAGCGCCTCGCCCTCCACCGCCGTGCAAGCCTTCCTTCCCGGCACCACCACCGGCACCGACCGCGCCACCGCCAATGCCCTTCTGGATGATCTCAAGGCCCGCAACGATGCCCTGCGCAAGGCCCTTGATGCGCTCGACCGCCAGGCCGAGAACCAACTTCGCGATTGGCCGCAACAGTACAATGCCGCGCTGGTTGCACTGATGGAAGGCTTCCGCCAGTCGGGCAACTACAACGCTTGGGAAACTGCCTCTGCCGAGCTTGGACGCTTTGAAGAGGCTGCCACGCTCCGTTCGGAGGATGTGGTGGAGTATCCCGTGGGCCTGCGCCAGACCCAGGAGGCCTTCCTCCAGCGTCAGGTCAATGTTGCCGAAGAGCGTGATGCGCAGAAGCGCAAGGTCTTCCAGGAGGCCATTCACGCGCTGGAAGAACAAAAGGCCGACTTCACCAAGCAGGGACAGATGGAGGCCGCCGCCGCGGTCAACCAAGAGCTGCGCCTGCTGCTGAGCAACCCCAAGTATCGCCCGCTGGCCCAGCCGCGCCTCCCCGAGGCCGCGCCCAAGCCGGCCCCCTAATCTCCCAAAAGGATTCCCACGATGACCGATTGCGTTGCCGAACTGCTCTCTATCCGCCCCTTGGCCCAAGGTTACCAGGTGCTGACCCTGCGCGCGCCGGCGATTGCCGCCGAGGCCAAGCCCGGCCAATTCGTCCACCTGCAAGTGCCCACCCTGGAAGCTTCGCGCCTGCGCCGCCCCTTCAGCATCTATGATGCCCAGCCCGAGACCGGCCACCTCTTCATCCTCTATAAGGTCGTTGGCTTCGGCACCGAGCGCCTGGCCGCCGTCATCCCCGGCACCAAACTCAACGTCCTCGGCCCCATTGGCCGCCCCTTCCCGCTCGACCCCGCCGGCGTACCCTACTTGGTCGGCGGCGGTTACGGCGTGGCCCCGCTCTGGTTCCTCTCGCGCAAGCTCCCGCGCAAGGGCATCCTCTTTGTGGGCGGACGCTCGGCGGCCGACATCCTGGAGACCGAACGCTTCCGCGAAGCCGGCTGGGAGGTGCGCGTGGCCACGCAAGATGGCAGCCTGGGCGAGCGCGGTCTGGTCACCGCCCCGCTCGATGCCGCACTCGCAGCCGAACCGCAAGCCGAACTCTTCGCCTGTGGCCCGGATGGGATGCTCAAGGCCGTTGGCGAGCGCGCCATCGCCCACAACATCAAGGGCTGGCTCTCGCTCGATAAGCACATGGCCTGCGGCGTGGGCGCCTGCCTGGCCTGCGTCCAAAAGGTCCGCACCGCCGAAGGCGAGAAGCTCGCACGCGTCTGCGTGGATGGCCCCATCTTTGAAGCACGCGACATCCTCTGGTAGGAGGCCCCATGAAGCGCTTTGTCCTCGCCCTCGTGACCTGCTTGGTAGCCCTTGCCGCTCCAGCCACGCCCCTCTCCGAGCTCTACCGCGAGGCCGCCGCGCTCCAACTCCCGGCCTCTTCGCGCCTGGCCGCCTATGATGCCGCCACCGCCCTCGCCGTCAAGCCCGATGCTTCGGCCGACTGGGCCACCCTCCAACAGACCCTCGAAGCGGGCACGCTCCCGGAAAATGGCGCGCTCCTCGCCGAGACCCTCCTGGCGCTCAATGCCGCCGCAGAGGGCGATCTCGAGCGCTACAAGGCCCGCGCCATCGCCCTCAAAGCCAAGACCACCAGTGCCACCCTGCGCAAAGCCGTCGATGTCACTGACCTCTTGGCCCCCTGCCCGGAGTGCGGCGGCAAGGCCACCTGCACCACCTGCAAGGGCTCCCTCAAGTGCACCACCTGCAAGGGCCGCGGTACCTTCACCAAAAGCACCTCCGGCGGCAGCTCGCTCTCGCTCAACACCACGCAAAAGGTCCGTTGCGCCGCCTGCAAAGGCTCGGGCAAGTGCTCCGTCTGTCAGGGCCGCGCGCTCTCCTGCAAGCACTGCAACGGCAACGGCAAGGTCCCCAATGTCGAGCTCGTCCTCGCCCGCATCGCCCAGCTCGCCGGCCAACTCCAAGCCCACCTCGCCACCCAGTTTAAGGAGGACCTGACCGCCCGCGAGCAGAGCACCCTCCTCGCCGGCGAACTCAAGCAAGCTCAGGCCATCCCCGACCCCGCCGAGGCCCTCGCCTTCCTCAACACCTTGCCGCCCGAACGCGTCGCCGCCATCCAGTGGTCCTGCGTTGGCGCTCTGCGCGCCAACCTCGAAGCCACCCTGGCCGAAGCACGTGAACGCGCCGCCGCCAAAGCCAACCAACGCGCCGAACTGCGCGCGGAAATCGCCCAAGCCCAGCGCGCCGCCACCCCGCTCAAAGGCATGGTCGCCCTCCTCCCGCTCTTTGAAAAGTATGCGCAGTGCGATGCCCTCCCCGAACTTCACACCGCCTTCGACGGCCTCTTCGCTGCCGCCAAATCCCAACGCCGCCTCCAGCGCGAAGGCCTAGAAGAGCGCGTCGCCGCCCTCGGCCGCCTCCAAGCCCAACCCGCGCTCTTGCTCGACCAAGCCAACGCCCTCCTCGCCGACTGGCCCGAGGCCGATGCCCCCAAACCCCTGCGCGACTACGCCAAGCAGGCCGGCCGCACCGACCTCTCCGCCTTCCTCGACGAACGCCCCTTCGAGAATGCCCGCACCAACCTCGAGCGTGCCCGCCAAAAGGCCGAGCGCCTCCAAGCCGAAGCCGACTCCGCCGGACCCGCCTGGTGGATTTGGGCCGGCGCCGGCCTCGGCGGACTCTTCGTGCTCTATGTGCTCTATGCGGCCATCAACAGCTTCCTGGCCCAAAAGGCCGAACGCGAACGCCAAGCCCGCCAACGCGCCGCCCTCGAAAGCGTCCGCGCCACCATGGCCCGCCGCCGCCATTGAGCGATGGCAGATGACAGAGGACGGCGACCGATGAAATCCGCCCGTCGCAACACGCACACCCGCGCCCTGCACGCCTGGCTCGAGCTCCTGCGCCTGCCCAACCTCTTTACCGTCCCCGGCGACGTCCTGATGGGCTGGGCCCTCGCCGGACAACGCGGCGGCCTCCCCTGGCTGGCCCTTCTCGCCTCCCTCGCCCTCTACGCCGCAGGCCTCCTCTGGAATGACCTCTTTGACCTGCGCATCGATGCACATGAACGCCCACGCCGCCCCCTCCCCTCCGGCCGCGTCCCCTACCGCCACGCCCTCGCCGCCGCCCTCGCCCTCAGCGCCCTTGGCCCCCTCCTGGCCCTCAACGCTTGGCCCGTGGCCGCCACACTCCTCGCCCTCATCCTCTTCTACGACGCCCTTGCCAAGCGCATCGCCGGCCTCGGCGTCGTCACCATGGGCGCTTGCCGCGGTGCAAACGTCCTCCTCGGCGTGGCCGCAACCCTCCCCGATGGCCCCGCCACCTGGCCCCCCCTCGCCTGGTTCGCCGCAGGCATGATGATGGCCTACATCATCGGCGTCTCCATCGTGGCGCGCAACGAAGCCAACCCACGCGCCAAGGTCGGCCGCGCCTGGCGCGCCTTTCCCGTGGCAATAACCCTACTCTTCGTGCCGATTGGCTGGCTCCGCGGCGCGCACCTCCTCTGGGCCGGCCCGGCAGCCTGCCTTCCGCTCCTGCCGCTTCTGCTCATCCGCCGCCCCATCCCGGCGCTTGTCGGTGGCCTCATCCGCCACCTCATCCTCCTGCAAGCGCTCTGGTGCCTCCTGGCCACCGGTGCCCTCTGGCCCCTCCCGGTCTGCCTCCTCGCCTGCGCTCTCGCCGCTGCCCTCAGCGGTCGCTTCTTCGCCGGCTCGTAATTACCTCTCCACGCGCACCTTAAAGAAGCGGTGCGTGGCCTTAAGCGGCGTTTCCCAGAGTGCCGCATCGCCCAACGTGGCCGAGCCATAGAGCGTGTATGTGCGCTCCTCAAGCGCGGGCTCAAAGGTAATCGTGGGGGTGCCGTCCGCAGCCACCTCAATGGCGGTAATACGCAACACGCTCGCCGCATCGGTGGGGTTGCTCCCCGCCACAAACTCCTGCCAGGCGGCATAGCCATCGCCATCGCCATCACTCTCGGCGGCGGCGATAACCTCCTCTGGGGTCAAGTCGGCGTCGGCCTTATCCAGCAACCCAGCTTCGCGCAACCACGCACAGGTTACCCCGCCGTAGGCTTCGCCCAGCCGATCGACCGTCACCGTAAAGGCACTCTCCACCGTCAGGAACTCCTGGTCGATGGCCACAGCGATTTGCTGTTCGCCCATCTTCCTCTCGGGCACCACCGAGGCCACGCCCGCCGCATCCACCGAGCTCTCCAAAGCCGTCCCCTCCGCCGACAGGAAGCGCAACGTGGCATTGGGCACCACGAGCGCGCGATTGCTCCGGTTAGGATCCACCAGCGAGACCGCCTCCCCCAGCGCGAGGGTCGCCGAGCTTGGCGTCAACGCTGGCGCGGCATCAACCGTCAAGTCTGTTGCCGAGAGCGTGTCCGTGTCGTTCGCGGTGGTATAGAATGTCTCGCTCGGGTTGCTCTGGGCCAAGCGCAGCGTCTGCCCAGCCTTCGTGGTGCCGCAGTAGACGGTGATGCCGCTATTGGGCGTGGGGACGCGCACGCCGAACTGGCCATACGCCCCCGTTGCCGTCAGCGCCAACAGCTCGCCGCTACTACTGTAGACATAAACCGGCGCGCCGGAGACCGCCTCGCCCTCGCAGGTGACCGTGCCATAGACCGGGCCGCTGCGCGCATCGGTGGCCAGACCGGTGACCACCTCATCGATTATTGAGAAGTCGTAATTCGGCGTGCCGATAGCCGGCAACGCATACCACGCGTCATCTGACGCGCCCCACCCCAAGGAGATAAAGGCGTACTTCGTCCCGCTCTCGTCCTCACCGTAGCCAACGGCATTGACGCAGTGACCGGCCCCGTGGCCGGAGGCGGCCGTCGGGTCAATAATCCCTAGGATAACCGGCGCGCCGCAGCGCAACTGTGCGTGGATGTAGCGCTCAATGTCACTCGCCGTCAGATTGGTGGCACCGCTCGAAGAGTAAGAGTACGGATAGACATAGGTGGCACGTTGAAAGCCGTAGTGCGCCACCAGCCCATCACGCAACTCGAAAAGATAGGCACCCGTCCCACCCGAAGCATACATCGCGCCAATCAGCTTGCCCATATCCGCCACCGGCTTCGCCAACAAGTCGCGCACCTCATCAGTCAACAACGCAGCGGCCATCCCGCTCTTCCACTCGGGGAGGATAGACCAATCGAAGGAGCTATAGCCACTCGTCTTATCCGTCTTCGAGGTCCCATTCACGTAGTAGGTGGCCGACATCACCCCCGGCCCTTGCGTGACGTTAAACGCCTGCAAGAGCGCCACCCCCGCCACCGGCACGCAGCCGGCCGGGTAATTGTTCGGCGTGTCGCGGTCATAGAGCGTCGTGTTCGAGCCGCCATTGTAGAAGGTGTTCCAGTAGGTCTGGTTCCAGTGGCGCCACTGGGCGTTGGCCCACTGCTCGGGAAAGGCAAAGACCTTCGCCACACTCGTCGAACCATTCGCCGACTTCAACCGCGGCGAAGCTTCGGCCGCAGCCAACAACTCCGCCCAGCGCCCCTCCGCCCGCGCCACATAATCCCCCAATCCCTCCTCCGGCACCACCGCGGCCGACTTCATCCCCGCAGCAACCGATGCCACATCGGCCTCGTAAGCCGCCAACGCCGCCAGACGCTGCGCCATATCCGCCGCCAAAATCGCCGGCAACGGATGCCCCTCCGGGAAGTCCGCCCCCACCGCCTGCGGCACCGAAGCCACCACCGGCTCCAACCGCGTATCCGGCGCCACAATCAACAACCCGCCCCCAGCAAACGCCACCTTGTAGTAAAGCAATTGCCCGGCCGCCGAGCGCACCGCCTCGCACCCCGCCACCGCACTCGATGCACCAGCCATCGCCCCATTACGCGCCAACCACACACGGGCCGATGCCTGCGCCTCAGCCTCCGTCACCTCTCGCGCACCCGCCGTCTTAGGCCCCAAGAGCCCAAAGCACGCCAACGCCGCAAGCCAACTCATCCAGATACGCTGTCTCATTAACTAAAAGTGTAGCAAACTTCCCTCTCCCCGCGCGCAATCTCCCCCATTCCGCCAGGGACAATTCGAGATAGGCCCTAGGTGACCTCGAGGTAGGGCCTAGGTCGAGGCGAGGTAGGGCCTACCTTTTTTGGGGGTATGCGCGAGGGGGGGGTGGTGCGGGGGCCGCCGGGGACGGCGGCCGTCAGAACGGGCGCTGAGAGCCGCCCGTCGCGGAACGCGCGCCGTCGACTCTTCAGCGGAGGGGGCCTTAGGGTGGGGTGTTTGCGCCGGGGGGTGTGGTTTGCTACACTGCGGGCGCGTTGTGGGCGAGCCACAACATCTTTGCTTGCGCTTTGCGCAAATGATTGCCTCGATAGAAACCTGAGAAATTTCGAGAAGAGGGCAATGCGTTTGGGCGGGTGTGCCGTATCGGTGCACCTTCTTTGATGTGTCCTCTTCGGGCTTTCTCAGGGCCTCTATCGAGACACAGACAAAGAAGGTGCGCTTTTATGTTGAGAGCTCTGTGGACCCGGTATCGGGAGTTTGTGCTCTACTGTCTGATTGGCGGCAGTGGGGTGGCGTTGGATTGTGCTGTCTTTGCTACGTTGACTTATGGGGCGAACTGGCACTACCAGGCAGCCAACGCGGTGAGCGTCTCGTGCGGCATTTGCAATAACTTCCTGTGGAACGCCTTTGTGAACTTCCGGACGACGGACCGGCTCTGGGCGCGTTTTCTCTCCTTCTATGGCGTGGGGCTGCTGGGGCTCGGCGTCAGTGCTGCGTTGCTGTGGCTGCTCGTTGGGTGCCTCGGCTGGCACGAACTGCTCTCTAAGGGCGTGATCCTCTTCGTGGTCACGGCTCTGCAATTCACCCTCAACAAGTGCATTACCTTCAGGAGGCGTCATGTCTGACAAACCCTACCAACTCGTCGTGGTCATGCCGGTCTACAACGAGGCCGAAGCCATTGCCCCGGTGCTGCGCAAATGGTGCGCCATGCTCGACACCCTTGGCCTGCGCTACCGTATCCGCGCCTACAACGATGGCTCAAAGGATGCCACCGGGCAGATCCTCCAGCGCGAGGCCGAGGCTAGCGGCGGGCGCGTACTGGCCATCGACAAGCCCAACAGCGGCCACGGGCCGACCATCCTCCAGGGTTACCGCGAGGCCGCCGCGGAGGCCGACTGGGTCTTCCAGATTGACTCCGATGACGAGATGGCGCCGGACGCCTTCCCTGCGCTTTGGGCCAAGCGCGAGGACTTCGACTTCCTGGTCGGCCGACGCGCGGGGCGCCGTCAGCCGCTGGCTCGCAAGGTCATCTCCTTCGTCTCGCGCGGCTGCGTGCGCCTCTTCTATGGGCGGGGCGTTTGGGATGTGAATACGCCCTACCGCCTGATGCGCGCGGCGGCCTTTGCGCCACTCTATGCGGCCATTCCGGCAAACACCTTCGCGCCCAACGTCATCCTCTCGGGGCTGGCCGCGCGCCTCAAGCTGCGGGCCTTCGAGATGCCCGTCCCCCAGCACGACCGCACCACCGGCGAAGTCTCCATCAAAAAGTGGAAGCTCCTCAAAGCCGCCGCCCAATCCTTCGCCCAAACCATCGCCTTCGCCTTTCGGGATGCGCCGTGCTCTTGGCTGTGGGGAGCGATGGCCGTAGCCGTCCTGGCACGCGTGGGGTTAAGCCAAGTGGGGCACAACTTCGACTTTGAGTCCTATGAGATTGTTGCCGACATTGTGCGCCAAGGAAAGACGGTCTACGCCGAGACCGGGCGCTACAACTACGGTCCCCTGTGGTTCTATGTGCTTGCCGGCTTGAAGGCGCTGTCGGGTGAGGGATTCCGCGTGGCCTTGGCGCTCTTCCTGGCGGCGACAGATTGCGCCATCGCGGGAATGTTATGGCACAAACGGCGAGCCCTGGCGGCCGTCGGTTTCTTGCTTGCGCCGATTGGCATGTGGATTTCGGGCTTTCACGGACAGTTTGACAATGTGGCCGTGGCCCTGGCATTGGCCAGCGTTCTCTGCTTTGAGGGGAAGCCTGGACAGCCGCGCAGCTGGCGAGCAACGATGGGCCTCTGCATCGGCCTGGCCATCTCCATCACGATGAAACACGTCTGCATCTTTTTCCCGCTGTGGTTGGCTTTCCGGGAAAGGACTTGGGGACGGCGGCTGGTGGTGCTCGTGGTGCCAATCGCCCTCTTCTTGGCCTCCTTTAGCCCCTTTGTCGTGCGGGAGGCGGTGAACAACCTGAACGACGAAACCATTGCCCAAGTCCAAACTGTTGCCAAGCGCTATCCCACCTATCTGCGGCAGCCCGGCACGCTGAAAGAAGATGCGGACTATCAAGCCCTCAAGGCCAAAATCCCAGCGACATTGGGTATCGCCAAGAATGTCTTTGCGTACCAATCGGGGCGCTACCCTATCCTTTGGAAAGACATTCTCCCGGCAATGAGCCTGCGCGTTGTGCCGGCATTTCTTCTCTTTATTGCGGCATTGACTTGGCTTGGATGGATGACGCGCCACCTGCCGTTGTTGGAGGCGTTGGCGGTCTACTGTGGCGGTATGGTCTGCCTCTCCTCCTCGTGCGCCATTCAGTATTTCGCCATTCCTATTCTCTTTACGGTGTGCTTTCCTAGTTGGTGGAGCTTGGCCTATAACTTGGTCGGTTTACCGCTCTGTATCGTTGCACGCTATGGCCTTGGGATGGGCTCGCGGCGTAGCGCTTTCCTCGCTGATCTTGCCATCCTCTTCCTCGCGCTTGCCTTACTTCAGGTTATACAGAAACTTTACCATCGCGCCACTGAAGGCCGCACGAATCGCGGCGCTATGCCAACACCGGTGAAGACAGAAGGAGAACAGGCCTTTCGGTAAGCCTCTCCGCACCGCTGCGCAGCCTCGTGGTGCCACCGCCGAGGGCCTGTGCCTCATGCGGCGGTCGGCAGCCCAGCCCCGCCAGCCATAGGGTGCCATCGCCGCGAGGCACGAGCGGCAGAGGGTGGTAGGCGTTGGTGCAGCGGTAGGCCCGTTTTCGCACCCGGCCCGGGTCGAAGGCGAACCCGGGGCGGATGCGAGGTGAACCCGGGCCTACCTCGAGGCGAACCCGGGGCGGATGCGAGGTGAACCCGGGGCGGATGAGAAATTGGGGGAGGAAGGACACCCCGCGAGCAAGCTCGCGGGCACGCCGGGGGGTGCCGCCTGCGGCGGACACCTGGAGCAGGGGGGGGGGTTGGGGGAACTCCCCCAACGGCCCTTGCGGGGAGGCGAGAAGCGCATTCCCGCTGCGCAGCCTCGTGGTGCCACCGCCGTGCCCTTAGCCGAAGTGCCCGCAGGGCGCTTCGGCCGGGGTGGAGCGCACCGCGCTCCCGAGGGGCGTGGGGGCGAGTAGCCCCCACCCGCCGGTTTGCGTGGCGGGGGGCGGTGTGCTATGATTGCAAGCGACACCGAGTTAGTTAGAGGAGCACAGGATATGAGTTCAATGCGTCAGGAACCGGCTTGCGGCACGCAGTTATTGAAGTGGGTGGGCGATGTTTTGGAGGTGCGGGCGTTTCGCGAGGGCAAGGGGACCGGGCGGATGGTGTTTCGGACGAACTTGGGAGCGGCGGCGATTCATCAGGCGGAGGTGTTGGCGCATGTGGATGAGGCGCGGCTAATGAGTGGGGATGATTGGCACGATGTGCCGATGGAGTCGTGCGGGAAGGGGGAGTGGCGGGTGCGTTTGCCGCTGTTGGAGGTGGGGATTTTTGAGGGGAAGATTTGCTTTTTGCCGAATACGCGGCCGCAGCCGGAGTGGTTGGATGGGCCGAATATGGTGATTAAGGTGGCGCCGGCGAAGAGTGCGGGGGGGAACTTGATTTACGCGGCCTTTGTGCGGCAATTTGGCGCGCGGATGGCCTCGGCGGACGCGGGGCAGGCGTATGCGCGCGAGGAGGCGGTGTTGGACCGCGCGGGCTACACGGTCATTCCCCCGAGCGGGACCTTCCGGCAGCTGATTAAGCACTTGGACCATATTCTCGTGCGCCTGGGCTTCCGCCACTTGCTGTTGTTGCCGATCCACCCGACGCCGACGACCTTTGCGCGGATGGGGCGTTATGGGTCGCCTTTCGCGGGGCGGGACTTCCTGGATATCGACCCGGCGCTGGCGGAGTTTGACCGGTCGGCGACGCCGCTGGACCAGTTCCACGAGTTGATTAAGGCGGTGCACGCGCGCGGGGGGTCGCTGATGATGGATTTGCCGGCGAACCACACCGGCTGGGCGGCGACCTTCCAGATCCACCACCCGGAGTGGTACAAGCGCGATGAGGATGGCGCCTTTCATTCGCCGGGCGCGTGGGGGGTGACCTGGGCGGACTTGGTGGAGCTCGATTACAGCAAGCCTGAACTGCGCCGCGCGATTGCGGACGTCTTCCTCTACTGGTGCCGGCAGGGCGTGGATGGCTTCCGGTGCGACGCGGGCTATATGATCCCCAAGGCGGCGTGGGATGTGATTGTGGCGCTGGTCCGCCGCGAGTTCCCCGACACGCTCTTCTTGCTCGAGGGCCTCGGCGGGCCGATGGAGACCACGAGCGCACTGATTGGCTCCTCAGGGCTCGACTGGGCCTACTCCGAGCTCTTCCAGACCTACGATCGGCGCGAGTTCGAGGCGATGCTCCCGGGGATGATCACCCTCTCCGAGCACCGCGGGCCGCTGATCCACTTTGCCGAGACGCACGATAATAACCGCCTGGCCGCCACCTCGCCCACCTACGCCAAGCTGCGAATGGCCCTCTCGGCGTTGCTCTCGCAGCAGGGCGGCTTTGGCATTACCGCCGGCGTGGAGTGGTTCGCCCGCGAGAAAATCGACGTCCACGGGTGCGGCGGGCTGAACTGGGGCGCGCAGGACCATGCGTGCGATTGGCTGCGGCGCCTGAACACCCTCTTGCGCATCCACCCGCTCTTCGGGGCCGAGACGCGCCTGGAGCAGGTGCAGGTGGGCGGCGGGAACGTCCTGGCTGCAATCCGCCGCCGTGCGGGGCACGAGCCGTTGCTGATTTTGGCGAACCTCGATTGGAAGCAGCCCCAGCGCGTCGCCTTCCGCAAGGGGATCTTCCCCGAGGGGCTGGCGGGGGATTTGCTCACTGGTGAGACGCTGCGGGTGCAGGCCGAGGGGGTGGACCTCGAGCCCGGGCAGGTGCGTTGCCTCTCGCCGCGCGGCGAGGATTTGACGCTGATTGAGGGGGCCCTGCGCCAGCGCGGGATTGCCCCGGTGGCCGAGCTCGAGCTGCGCGCCCGCCGCGTGATGGCGATGCGCACGCTCCAGTGGCTGGGCGAGAGCGTCGATTGCGAGGGCGACTTGGATGCGCTGGCCGCGCGCTTCGTGGCCGACCCCGAGGCCTTTGCCGCCGCGCCCAAGACGCGTTGTCCGCGGTTGGTGCGGCTGGATCTGCCCGAGGATATCCACCGCGAGGTGCCGGTGCCGCCGGGCGCGCTACTCTTTATCACTGCCGCCGCGCCCTTCCGCGCCCGGATTTGCGGCATGAAGGAGGGGTTGGCCGCCCGGACGCGGGGCGAGGCGATTGCCTTGGCCGATGGTCGGTACGGGCTGATTTTGCCGGTGCGCGCCACGCCCGACCTGCCGCAGAGCGCGCCCAAGAAGACTGAGCGGCTGAACCTCTTGATTTCGATGATGGTGCCGGGGGAGAACCGGATCCTGCGCTCGACGGTGTGGGCGTTGGGGCGCGGCGAGACGGCCGGGCGGATCAAGCGGCGCTTCTCCGGGCTAGAGGTCAAGGACCTGGCCACGGCGCGCTTGTTGCTGACCAATGGAACCGGCGCAATGGCCCAGGTGCGGCTGAAGTGGGGCGACATCCGCTCGCAGTATGATTGCTTGTTGGCGCTGAACCGCCACCCGAAGGTGCCCGATGATCGGCAAATCTTCCTGACGCGCTGCCGGGCGTGGATCCTTTGCAATGGCTTTATCTCGCCGGTCTCCGGGCCGAGCTTGGAGATGGTGACGGTGGCGCCCGATGGGTCGACCGCCGAATGGCGGTATGCCGTGCCGTGCGGGATGGGGCGGCGGGTGCCGCTTTCGGTGCGTATGGCGTTGGAGCCCGGGGCGAACCGGGTGGCCATCCGCTTCCGGCGCGAGAAGCCGGTGGAGGGGGCCTCGCGCGCGCCGGCGGTGTCGGTGGGGCTGGTGTTGCGGCCGGATGTCGAGTGGCGCAACTTCCATTGCAAGACCAAGGCCTACACCGGCCCCGAGGCGAATTGGCCCAAGCAGGTGCAGGACTTCGCCGATGGCTTTGCCTTCACCCCCGAGCCGCGTTGCCGCCTGGAGGTGCGCGCCACGGGGTGCGACTGGAATCGGCGCGACGAGTGGAGTTATAACGTGCCCCACCCCGAGGAGGCCGCCCGCGGGCAAGAGGCGGCGAGCGACCTCTGGAGCCCGGGCTGGTTCCACATCGAGCTCAACGAGGGCGACGAGACGCTCCTGGTGGCGGGCGAGCCGGCCACCGAGCCGCCGCACATCCCCGCCCTCGCCAGCGAATTGCCCTCCGCCCCGTTGGCCTTGCAAAGCGCGATGAAGCAGGCGCTCAAGCAGTATATCGTCCGCCGCGACGCGCACAAGACGGTCATTGCCGGCTACCCGTGGTTCCTCGATTGGGGGCGCGACACGCTCATCTTCCTGCGCGGGGTCATCGCGGCCAAGGAGTGGTCGGTGGCGCTGGACCTGCTGCGCGAGTTCGGCCGCTTTGAGAAGGGCGGCACCATCCCCAATATGATCCGCGGGGAGGACGACGCGAACCGCGAGACGGTCGACGCACCCCTATGGTTGGCCGTCTGCGCCGATGACGCCATTGCCGCGCTCGGCGCCGAGAAGGTCCTGGGGCTACAGTGCGGCACGCGGACACTCAAGGAGATCCTCGTCTCCATCGCCGAGCACTACATCAAGGGCACCGTCAACGGCATCAAGGCCGATCCGGAGACCGGGCTCATCTGGTCGCCCGCGCACTACACCTGGATGGACACCAACTACCCGGCCGGCACGCCGCGCGTGGGCTACGCCGTGGAGGTGCAAGCCCTCTGGGTGCGGTTGCTCGACCTGCTCGGGCGCGAGGTGGCCCCCAAGTGGAAGCGCCTGGCCTCCAAGGTCCGCCGCGCCTTCCGCGAGTGCTTCCCGCTCCCGGGCACGGGTCTGGCCGACTGCCTCTACGCCGGCCCCGGCGTTGGGGCGCGCCAAGCCGACCCCGACGATGCCCTGCGCCCGAACCAGCTCTATGCCATCACCCTGGGGCTGCTCAAGAACGACCGCGCCCTGGCCCAAAGCGTCTTGCGCGAGACCGCCTGTCTGCTCCTGCCCGGTGCCATTCGCACGCTGGCCGACCGCCCGGTCCGCCGGCCATTGCCGATTGTGCGCGATGGGCAGCTGCTCAACAACCCGCAGGCGCCCTACTGGGGC
Source organism: Candidatus Spyradenecus sp. (assembly GCA_051884775.1). GTDB lineage: Bacteria > Verrucomicrobiota > Kiritimatiellia > RFP12 > DVOR01 > Spyradenecus. Next base: position 20,071 of record JBJEVY010000088.1, read on the forward strand.
CGCTACGAGGGCGACGAGGACACCCGCCGCAAGCCCGCCTATCACAACGGCACCGGCTGGACCTTTCCCTTCCCGCTCTACGCCGAGGGCCTCTACCGGGTCTATGGCGAAAGCGTCCGCCCGATGGCCGAGGCCTACCTCGCCTCCGCCGCGCTGTTGTGCGACCAGGATTGCGTCACGCAGCTGCCCGAGTGCGTCCAGGGCAATGCCCCGCACGAGCCCTGCGGCACTGGCGCCCAGGCCTGGGGCGCCTCCGAGCTCCTGCGCGTGCTCTGCTTCCTGAGCGACAGCGCGCCGCAAGATTAAGGCTTGCAGCGCTCGTGATGACCGATGGTCGAGGCGAGATGACAGAACGCGTCCCGCGACGAATAAGCCGAGGGCCTCTATCATCCGTCATCCGCCTTCTGTCATTCCTTCGGTCGTGGTACCGCGCGCACGCGGTCGCCCCCATTCCGCCTTCGCCGCCGCCCAGCGCGCCCTGTCAGCCAACCGGTTTCCGGCGCTTTGATGCGCTGCTCGAGGGGGGACTTCCCTGCGGCCGCGCGGTGGAAATCTTGGCACCTCCTGGCAGGGGCAAGACCACGCTGGCGCTGCGTCTGGCCGCCGCGTTCCAACAGCAAGGGCTGCGCGTGGTGCTCCTGGCGGCCGATGGCACCCTCACGCCTGCCTACGCCAAGGCCCAGGGGCTCGCCCTCGATTGCGTGCTATGGATTGACCCGGCGCTCGGCGAGCGCGCTCTGGCAGTGGCCCAGCGACTCCTGCTCGAAGGGGTCGCCGAGCTGCTGGTGCTGGATGCCCCCGATGCGCTCGGTCTGCCGCGCCACGCCTTTCGTGCTCTCGGCCGCGCACTGGCCACCAGTCAAGCGCTCTGCCTGCTCACCCGCCCCCGCGGCCTCTTCACCCCCGCGCCCCTCTTGCAGAAGGCGCTCCGGCTCTATCTCCACCCGAAGGCCGTTGAAGCCTCCAATGGCCGCCGCGCACTGCGGCGCTTCGTTAGGCCATAACGCGCGCAAGAACAGGCGATCGAGAACAGAAGACGGCTGACAGAGGTGCCTCTGTCAGCCGTCATTTCAAGCAAAGCAAAGCGCCTTAGCGCAAGCGCAAGGATTCCTTAATCCGCTCGTTCTTGTTGACCACTTCCTCCAGGTCGCCCTGCATCCCTTTGAGGCGGGCGGTGTCGGCCGTGGCGGGGTCGAGGAGGCTCTGGGTGGAGCGGCGGACAAACTCGTTGGGGAGGGACCAGAAGACATTGCGGACGTAGTAATCGGGCGTGGCGCGGTGGAGGATAATAATCTCGCCATTGTCGGCGATATTGAGCCGAGGGCGGACGATGGGGAGGTAGGCGCCGAGCATCACGGTCTTGAAGGTGCGGCCGTCGGGAGTATCCTGGATCCGCAGGAAGAGGCGGTCGATATGCTGGCGGGGCCAACGCACCAAGGTGAAGTGGCGCTGACGGCCGGGGTCCTTGGAGAAGAGCTGGAGGCCCTCGCTGATGACCGAGCCGGGGACGACCTCAAGGGTTTTGACCTGCGTCTCGTAGCGCATCCCGTTGAGGATGGCACCGAAGGTGACGAAGTAGGTGCCCTCTTCGTTGAGGTTGACGCAGGCGGCGATGTCGATATCGTAGACCTTCTCCTCGTTGGGGGCGAGGGTGAGGGGTTTGGGCAGGCAGCCATTGGGGTCGCGCGCCGAGAGGACGCGGCGCATCGAATCGGTGGTCCGCGAGAGGAGGATCACGCCCGCCGGGCTCTGGCCACGGCCAAGGGTGACGGTCTGGGGCGTGTTGTTGCGCACCAGGACGCGGGCGGGAATCTCTTCGCCGAGGATATAGGCACCGAGATCGAAGGAGATGCCCACCGAGAGCGGCGGAAGGGACTTGGCCTGCTGGGCGCGCAACCCGGCGGCGCAGGTCACGGCCGCCAGGAGCACGAGGAGGGGGCGGAAGGTCATCGAGGCGTTCCTTGGGGTTATTCTTCGGTGGGGCGCTGGCCGAGGGTCTTGAGGGTGAGCCCAGCGGCGGGGCGGCAGTTGGGGAACACGAAGGAGAGGACATAGGCCACGACCACGCAGACCACCAGCGCAATGCCGCCGTAGGTGAAGGAGTGAAGCTTGGGGAAGAGGCAGCCGATGCCCAAGCTCACCACGTAGTTGACGACCAGGGCGATGAAGGCGGCCGCCCCGCTCACGCGCGGCATGAACACGCCCATCAGGAAGAGCGCCGAGAGGCCGCCGGTGAGGGTGCCGATGAAGTTCTTAAAGATGTCGAAGAGCGACCGGCTGGGCATCTGCGCGAGGATCAACGCCGCGGCCACGCCCAGCACGCCCACGATGACCACGCAGATGCGGCCCCAGAAGACCTGCTTGGCCCCGTCCATGTCCTTACGGAAGCGGGCGAGGAAGTCGGTTACGATCGAGGTGGCCGAGCTGTTGAGGTTGGTCGAGAGGGTGGAGATGGTGGCGGCGAAGACGGCCGCAACGATAAGGCCCGAGAGGATCGGGTGCAGCTCGATGGCCATAAAGAGCGGGAAGACGGAGTCGTTCTTGGGCATCGTGACGTCCATCATCTCCGGGTGCTTGATGTAGTGGGTGTAGAGGGCCGAGCCGATGAGGTAGAAGATCACCGAGGAGCCGACCGAGAGGAAGCCGTTAAACCAGATGGAACGGGCGGCGGCCTTCTCGTTGGGGCAGGTGATGTAGCGCTGGACCACGCACTGGTCAGCCGTGTAGCTGTTGAGGTTCTCCACAAAGCCCATGATCAGCACCACCCAGAAGACCGGCTCGGAGAAGAGGAAGCGGAAGTCCCACATCTTCAGCTTGCCGGTGGTCCAAGCCACCGTGGAGAACTCGCTCACCCCGCCGCTGCTGGCAATGAGCCACACCAGCACCACAATCGCGCCGAAGAGCAGAATAAGGCCCTGAACGAAGTCGCTCCAAATCACGGCCTCAACACCGCCGAAGAAGCAGTAGATAATGGTGGCCACACCGCAGAGCACGATGGCCAGCCAGATGGGCATCCCCGTCACGGCCCCCAACGCCAGCGCCGGCAGGAGCGTGACCACCGCCACGCGGCAGATCATAAAGATGTTGAAGACCGTGGCGCCGAAGAGGCGGATGGAGACGTTGAAGCGCTTCTCCAGGTATTCGTAGGCGCTGGTAATGTTCAGCCGGCAGAAGAAGGGCAGGTAAAAGCGGATGGCGATCGGCGCGAGGGCCAGCGTGCAGAGGGTCATCGTAAAGTAGCGCCAATCCGAAAGATAGGTCATCGCCGGCACAGAGATGAAGGTAATCGAGCTGAGCATCGTGGCGTAGATGGAAACGCCCGCGACGTACCACGGAATGCTCTTGCCGCCGCGGAAGTAGTTATCCGCCGTCTTCGGCTTGAGCGCAAAGTAAACCCCCATGCCCGCCATCGAGAAGAAGAAGAGCACAATCACCCCCCAGCTCGCCGCCGAGAAGCGCCACGCCTTGCGCTTGAAGCCCAGCGTGAGCACCTCGCCCGTGCGCTTGGCCGGCTTGATTTCGCCCGCGGCAATCACCACCTGGCCGCCCAGCTCAACCACCGCCGCCCCGCAGCGCGGCAGCGCCTCGGCCGGCAACTCGCCATACTCGCACCACTGCCCGGTGACCACGTGGTAGGCATAGATCTTGCGGTTCCACCCAAAGGCCGCCGGTGCCTCGCCAAGCATCCGCTGCCAATCGGCCGGAAGCATCCGGTTCGCGCGGTCCCACATCTGCCCATTATAGCCGCCAATGAGCAGCAGGTGCTGATCGCCCACCGGCACCAACCCCGCCCCAATCGTCGCCACCGGCGCGGCCTTAAGCACCTGCCAGGCAAAGTGACCGTCGGCGCCCTTCGTGTAGCCATAACCATCATAGGCGGCCATCGGCTTGCCATCCTCGCCGATCATGGTGCCGCCATAGACCACCAAGACCTTCTGCTTGTGGTCCCCATTCTGCACCGCGGCCACGGCCTGACTGCGCGCCGGGCCCGGGAAGGCCGGCAGCTCGCCCCACACCCACTGCCCTTCCACGCACTTCAAGGTCAACACGCGGTTGGTGGGCTGACCATTCAGCAGCCCGCCGACGAAGGCCGCGCCCCCCTCCCACGGCACGGCGGCCGTCATCGAGAGCGTCCCCGCCGGGCACGGCGGCAAGGGCTCGGCCTTTCCGGAAGCATCCAGCACAAAGGCCTTATCCGTGGCGCCCTGAGCGCCCACGCCCCCCACGCACACCAAGCGCCACTGCGGCTTGAGCGCCGAGCCCACATTCAAGGCCACCGCGCCGCCCTCGGCCACCGCTTCAGGCAACGCCCCCACCTGCTGCCAACGCCAGCTCGCCGCCTCGCCCTCGGCTGCCGGGGCCTTCTCGTAACGCCACAGCGCGGCGCTGTAATCCTTCTTGCCCGCTTCAAAGGTGGAGCCGCCGCCGAGCAGCAACGCCTCGCCCACCTTTCCGGCAAAGGGCCGCGCCACGGCCACAGGCAAGCTCTCGCCCGGCTGCCAGGTCAAGTCCAACGGCACAGCCCGGCCAACAAGCCCCATGCCTCCGGCAACCGCGCACAGCAGCCCAATCTTCACACGCGTCCAAATGCTCATAGTCGTGGTATCCTTTCGTAAAGCGCGCGTGGCAATAGCCACAGCAAGAGTGCAATCAAACGCCAACGCGGCGTGACGTAAATCACCGCCCGGCGCCGTTCCAATCCGCGAATAATGCAGGCGGCGGCCCGTTCCGGCGAGCACCGCCAAAAGGTTGAGGCCTGCCCCAAGGCCGTGTCGACAAAGCCCGGGAGCACGAGCACCGGCTCGCACCCCTGCTGCCCGTGCCGCCAACGCCGCCGATAGCCCTCCATCGCCGCATTCATATAGGCCTTCGAGGGCGAGTAGCCATTCGTATCCTCCATCCCCCGCAGCCCGGCAATGCTCGAAATCGCCACAAAGCGCTTGCAACGTTTGCTCTCGGCCGCCCACTGCGCCACCCGCTCGAAGGCCAAGACATTCAGTGCCAACGCCGGCTCGGTCAGCTCCCACGCCGGGCGCCGGCTCCGCGTCCCCACCCCGGCGCAAAAGATCACCGTATCGGCCTGCACCTGCGCAAGGCGTTCCACGGCCCCCGGCGCCGTGACATCGAGCACAAAACTTTCGCCCCCCAATTCCGCAAGCAACTCCCCGCGCCGCGCGCACGCCACCGCCTCAATCCCCTTGGCGCGCAAACCCTCCACCAACGCGCGCCCGATCCCCGAGCTCGCGCCAATCACCAAGACCCGCTTCATGGCCTCCTGCATAACACCGCGAGTATAACAAAATCGCCCCGGCTGTGCACAAGGCGTTTTGCGCGGGGCACTTAGAAGCTGCCCGGCCGAATCGCTGCGCTGTGCGGCGCCAACTCCAGGCACTCGCCACCGGGCAACGTCAGCTTGCGCGCCTGGTCTGAATCGTTAAAGAGCCCATAGACGCAGCGGCGGTCCGGCCCAATCTCCTTGCGTAAGATAAAGTGCGTGGCGGCCTCCTCCACGATGGCAATCGGCGCGGCGGCGTGGCGCTGATCCAGGGCAATCAACTCGGGATCCGTCAGCAAGGCCAAGGTCTCCGGCGCCAGGGACTCCAAGTCGCTCGAGATAATGAGCGGCGCCGAGAGCATGCACCACAAGGTCATCTGATAGCGCTGCTCCCGCTGCGTCAGGCGCGAGGGCCGAAAGGCGGTATTCTGCTGATTAGGCGTGCCGATGCGCCCCAGCTGCAAGATGTCCGGATCGTTCCAATGGCCGGCCGAGCGATAGGGCAGCCACTTCAACTGCGCGCGACCAATGGTGCGAATGCTCCCCCACGTGTCCTGAATATCCCCCGTGGTGCGCCACAGCTGTGCCAACCGCGAGAGCCCTGCCGCGTTGGCCATCGGCGCGGTATTCGAGAGGCTCAGGACCACATCGCGCCCGCACCGGCGCAGATCCTTGGCAATCCGCTCGGTGGTGGGCACATCGTTGGGGTTCCAATCCATCTTGATATAGTCAAAGCCCCAACGGGCGAACTGCCGGGCATCGACATCAAAGCGCCACTGCGCGCCCACGCGGTCCACCTTCGCCCGATGGAGCCCCGGATAGCGCCCATAGATCTGCCCGGGTTGCAACCGCTTCTCCGGCGGCAACGCCGCGCGCTCCTGCGCCTCCATCGAGCTGCCCCGGAAGCCGGCATAGGTCCCAATCCAAGGCGTGGAATAGATGCCCGCCTTCAGCCCGCGCGCGTGAATTGCCGCGCACATCGCCTGCATATCGGGGAACTTCGCATTCGCCTGCAGCGCGCCCCCGGCCGGACGCTCCCCCTGCCAGCAGTCATCGATATTCACATAGGCCCACCCCGCGTCCGCCAGCCCCGTCTCCTCCAACAGCCGCGCCACCTTCTCCATCCCCGCCTGGTTGACCGCCTCGGAGTAAGAATACCAGCTGTTCCAGCCCATCGGCGGGGCCAGACAGATTGCCTCCCCCACCCGAATGGTCACCGTCTCTTCCACCACGCGCTGCCCATCGCTCGCCCGCAACCGCACCGGATAATCCCCCGGCTCTGCCAAGCGCCCGCGCAATGTCCGCCGCGCCGCCTCAAAACTCACTCCCGCCGGCAGCGAGAGCGCCTCAACCGTCTTCGCCCCGTGGATGGGCACACGCCAAATCAGCTCATTTCCCGGGCGCACGCCATAGACCTGCGCGCCAATAAACTGCGGCGCCGCCCAAACCCCACCGCTCACCGCCAACGCCAACCACACGCACACTCGCTTCATCGCAACGTTCTCCTTTCTGAACCACAACCTTTTCGCGCGCACCTTGCACGCAACGCCCCCAGTATAGCACATCCGCCGACCCGGATACACGGCTCAGGCGGCCCTTCACCTCAAGCGCCAACGCTGTCCGCTCTCGGTGCGCTCGCGCGCCGAGCCCAAAGCGTGTATAATGCCCGCCAACAAGGAGTTACCCTATGGTCAAGCATATCATTCTCTGGAAGTTGAAGGCCGATTTGGCCGACGCAACCGCCGTCAAGTGCGGCATCAAGTCCGGCCTCGAAGGCCTTAAGGGCCAAATCCCCGGTCTCTTGGAAATCACCGTCCACACCGAGGGCCTGCCCTCCTCGAATATGGATGTGATGCTCGACTCCACCTTCACCGACGCCGCCGCCCTCAAGGCCTACGCCACCCACCCCGCCCATGTTGCCGTGGCCGATGGCAAGGTCCGCCCCTTCACCGCCCAGCGCGCCTGCTTGGACTTCGAGGTGTAGAACCGACGGCCTTCGATGGCGAACCTGTCAGGCTCACGCGCTCGATCTCCCTAATCAAACAGCAACACCGTGCCGAAGAGGCACGGTGTTCTTGTTAAATGGCGTGAATGCCCCGCGTAAGACGCGCACTGCCAACTTCGGCTCGCGCAGCGAGCCTTAGGGCGTATAAATCGCGCCGCGGGCGTTCTTCTCGGGGTTCATATAGAACTCTTGGCCAGTGGCGTCGAGGACGGAAGCCCAGAGGTTGGAGGTGAGCTCCACCTTACGGCGCTCGATGGTGGCCAGCGGAATGGGCACCAGGGAGTAGTCGTCATTCAAACGGCCAACCACGCAGTTGGTGCGCCCGGCCATCGCGGCGTGGACGGCCATGCGGGCGAGGCGGTAGCAGAGGACGGCGTCGGAGGCGTCGGCCGCGCAGCTGCGAATGGTGTAGGAGGGGTCGATGTACTTGACCGTGGCGCTCTTGTCGCCCTTGGCCTTGAAGTGCTCGAGAATGCGGGTCTTGAGGTATTCGCCGATATCCTTCTTGAGGATATTGCCCGAGGCATCCTTGCGCACCTCGCCCTCCATCAGCTCCTGACCGGCGCCTTCGGCCACCACGATCACTGCGTGGCTCTTGCCCGATTCAAAGCGGCGCTCAAGCGCGCGCAGCAGGCCATTCTCGCCATCGACCGTGAAGGGCGATTCGGGGATGAGGCAGAAGTTGACCACCGGATTGGCCAGGGCGGCGTAGGCGGCGATGAAGCCCGAGTCGCGCCCCATCAGCTTGACCAGGCCAATGCCGTGGAAGGCGCCGAGCGCTTCGGAGTGGGCCGAGCGAATGGCCGGCACAGCCGCCGCCACCGCGGTCTCGAAGCCGAAGGTGCGGCCAACGAAGTGCAGGTCGTTGTCAATGGTCTTCGGAATACCGACCACGGAAATCTTCAAGCCGCGCTTGCGGCACTCGTCGGAGACATCCCGCGCGCAACGGAGCGAGCCATCGCCGCCGATAGCGAAGAGGATATTGATGCCCATGCGCTCGAGGGTGTCGACCATCCGCGAGGTGTCCTGCTGCCCGCGCGAGGAACCCAAGAGCGTGCCGCCATCTTCGTGGATGGTGTCAACCGTGTCCGGCGTCAGGAGGATCGGCTCGTAGCCGAAGTCCGGCACCATGCCGGCATAACCGTAACGGAAGCCGTAAATCGTCTTGACCCCGTAGTCGAAGGCCAACACCTCCACCAGGCCCTTAATCACATTGTTCAAGCCCGGGCAGAGGCCGCCGGCGGTGACAATCGCCGCACGCGTGGCCGCCGGATCGTGGAAAATCTTGCGGTGCGGACCGGCGCTCTCGAGTTTCGGCACCGAGCCATACTTCTTCACGAACTCGTGGACGTATGCCGCGCGCACGCTCAGCAACGAGTACATGTCGTCCTCTTCCACAAAGTTCGTGTTCCGGATGGGCGTATCGACCTTGCACTCCCCGAGCGTCTCGGTGAGAAATGTGAACTTCGCAGGGTCCTCAAAAATGCGATCAAACAGGGAAGACATAAGGTTCCTCGTTAGCTTTCCAAAGAAAGACGTAAAAGATGAGGCGATATTATACGGGTTTTGCCACGCCAGGTCAAACCAAGGGGTCGCACAACTCGCTCGCGGCGCTCGCGTGAACGGTGAGCAGTGAACGGTGAACAGTGAACGGTGAGCGGTGAGCGGTGCGCGGTGAGGCGCTCGGCCAATACGCCTCACGCCCCGCCCCTGCCTCCAACCCGCCCGACCAGAACTATTAACCCTTAGGGATAATGCAATTAACCCTAAGGGATAATGCAATTAACCCTTAGGGATAATTCAATTAACCCTTAGGGATAATGATCGCCCCCGCCCCGAAATCAACTTCCCCCGCGCCGAAGCTCAACTTCCCCTGCGCCGCCCCGGGTCTCCAGGTTTTGCACGCGGCGCTCCGCGCCGCCCCTGGCCTCCCTCACGGCCCGTAGCCCCCTCTCGCGAGCGCAGCGAGCCCCTCACGCGCCGCAGGCGCACCTCACGCGAGCGCAGCGAGCCCCTCACGCGCCGCAGGCGCACCTCACGCGAGCGCAGCG
>JBJEVY010000088.1:29501-56550 GCA_051884775.1 Candidatus Spyradenecus sp.
AGCCCCTCACGCCCGGCGCGCGTCTCGCGCGCCGGGCTCCATTGTGCTATAGTAATAAGCATTGAAAGGAGTTGCTATGGCAGAGTTGATTGTTGCATTGGATGTGCCTTCCAAGGCGGATGTTGCGGCGGTGATTGCCCGATTGGGCGATGCGGTGGACTTCTACAAGGTGGGGCTGGAGCTCTTCTCGGCGGAGGGACCGGATGTGGTCAAGCTGGTGAAGGATGCCGGCAAGCGCGTCTTTCTGGATCTCAAGCTTCACGATATTCCGCGGACGGTGGAGCGCGCGGTGAAGTCGGGCGCCACCTTGGGGGTGGACCTGATGACGATTCACTCGACCGGCGGCAAGGCGATGATTCGCGCGGCCGCGGAGGCGGCGGCGACCTTTGGCGCGGCGGCCCCGAAGATTTTGGCGGTGACGGCCCTCACCTCGCTCGACCAGAGCGACCTCACGGACCTGGGCATCGCCCGCGCGATGGCCGACCAGGTGGAGGCGATGGGCTTGCTGGCCATCACCAATGGCGCCGCTGGCATCGTCTGCTCGCCCAAGGAGGTGGCCAATATGAACCGCGTGCTCGTGCCGGCGGCCGCCGGGCGCAAGGTGGTCTTCGTGACGCCTGGGGTTCGCCCGGCCGGGGCGGCGGTGGGCGATCAGAAGCGCGTGGCCACGCCCGCTGGCGCGGTGCGCGATGGCTCCACCCATCTGGTTGTGGGCCGGCCCATCCTGGAAGCGGCCGATCCCGTGGCCGCAGCGCGGGCCATCCGCGCCGAAATGGATAGCGCGCTGGCGTAAAGGCGCGCGATGAAGCAGTCGCCAAGGTTCGTCAGCCGGGGAGAGCGGCTGCATAGACCCACGGAGGAGGAGATGCGTGCGCGTCCTCGTCCGTGGGTTTATCAGTATGGGCCGCCGTGCAATGGGTTGCCGCCGGCCCATACGCTGCCGGTGGATTACGGCATGAAACAGCGTGGCGGCGCGGTGGAGGCTGTGCCGGTGGCGGCGGCAGCCCAGACTGCCTTGGATGACTTGATGGCCGCGATGTCCGCGATATCGCCCGAGCGCGCGGCGGTGGAAGCGATGCTGGATGCGTTGCTCTCGGGCGAAGAGCGCGCCTTGGTGACGGTGCGCGCGGTGGAAAAGTACCGGGCGGTGTTGGGCGTGCAGCGGCCGCTTACCCTCTTTGGGCTCAGCCGCCAATTGTTGCCGAAGTTGCGCGCGGCGGCGGCCGTGCGGGGGTTGCGAATGGAGTTTCGCTTTGAGGCCGTGCGGGGGAACGAGGCGGGAAAATAATTCGGAGAACGCGATGAAGTGGCTCATCTATAACTTTCTCTTTGCCATTGCCTATGTGCTCATGATGCCCAAGTTCCTCTTCCGGATGTGCCGGCGCGGGGGCTATGTGAACCGCTTTGCCGACCGTTTTGGGATCTATCCAGAGGCCATTCGCGCGCGGCTGGGCGATGGGCGCAAGCGGGTGTGGGTGCACGCGGTCTCGGTGGGCGAGGTGGCCGTGGCCGGGCAGTTGATGGCCGAAATGCGCCGCCAGGCCCCCGGCGTGGCCTTCGTCCTTTCGGTGACCAGTAGCACGGGGTGGACCCAGGCCCAAGCGCAGGTCCAGGAAAACGATGTGCTCATCTACGGTCCGCTCGACTATCCCGGTTGCGTCCGCCGCGCCCTCAACGCCATCCGCCCGGCCGCCTATGTCATCACCGAAACCGAACTCTGGCCCAATGTCATTCGCCTGGCCGCCGCGCGCGGGGTGCCGATCTACCTGGTCAACGCGCGCATTTCCGACCGCAGTGCCCCCGGCTACCGCCGCCTGAGGAGCTGGTTCGGCCCGGTGCTCAATCGCCTCACGCGCATCTACGCGCAGTCCGAACTTGATGCCCAGCGCCTGGTTGATGCCGGCTGCGAGCGCGGCCGCATTGAGGTCAGCGGCTCGATGAAGTTCGATGTCGCCCGCCGCAATCCCGCCAAGGAGGCCGAGCTGCGCGCCTACCTCGCCGCTGCCGGCTTCGACCCCGCCGCGCCCATGCTCCTGGGCGGCTCCACCTGGCCGGGCGAAGATGCCTTCTTGCTGGAGGTCTACCGCCGGGCGCGTGCCGAGGTGCCCTCCCTGCGCCTGATTCTCGCCCCCCGCCACTTCGAGAAGGCCGGCGAGGTGGAGCGCAACATCACCGCCGCCGGCTTCCCCTGCCTGCGCAAGAGCCGCGTCCCCCAGCCCACCGCGCAATCCGCCGACACCGTGCTTCTGGCCGACACCACGGGCGAGCTGATGGGCTTCTACGGCCTTTCGCAGGTCGTCTTTGTGGGCAAGAGCCTCTGCGAGCACGGCGCGCAGAATATGATCGAGCCCTGCCTCTGCGGCTGCGCCGTGGCCATCGGCCCGAATACCGAGAACTTCCGCCCCGTGATGAGCGACCTGCTCGATCAGCAAGCCCTGGTGCAGGCGCCCGACCGCGAAGCCCTCGCCGAAGCGCTCCTGCGCCTGATCCGCGCCGAAGCCGACCGCCGCGCCCTCGGCGCGCGCGCCACCGCCACTGTTGAGCGCCGCCGCGGCGTCACCCCCCGCCTGGCTTCCGAGATCCTCCGCGCGCTCGCCTAAGCAAAAAAGAAGCGAGGCTTCCCTTCGCCCAAGGGAAGCCTCGCTAAAAAATGGAGGCGCGAATCGGAGTCGAACCGGTCTAAAAGGATTTGCAGTCCTCTGCCTAGCCGCTTGGCTATCGCGCCGCTGAAAACGGGGCATAAGATAGCAAAGCTTTTCCACAAAGGCAAGCAAAAAAGTGCCCCTCCCCGATATTTTCTCGGAGAGGGGCCTTTCGTTGGGGCGAGGTGACGCCGATTTCAGCCCGCTCAACGCGCGGGCAAAAACCGCGTGCAGGGCTGATCGCCGCGGGAGACGACATCGGCCAGGATATTGTGGCGGAAGCCATTGGCGATGACCGTCTCGATGCCACGCGCGGCAGTGGCGCTGGCCACGTGGAGCTTGGTGCCCATGCCGCCGCGGCCCTGGGAGGTCTTGGCGGAGGCCACGTGGCTGGCGAGGTCCTCGCCCGGGGCGACCTGCGTGATGAGGCGGGAGGCGGGGTCGGCCGGGTCGCCCGTATAGAGGCCATCGATCGAGGAGAGGATGATGAGCAAGTCGGCCTCGATGAGCCCGGCGAGCTGCCCGGCGAGTTCGTCATTGTCGGTGAACATCAGCGATTCCACGCTCACGGTGTCATTCTCGTTGATGACCGGGACGATGCCGTAGGCGAAGAAGGCGGAGATGCACTGGCGGATGTTGGCGGTCTGCTCGGCGGTGGCAAAGTCGCACTTCGTCAGAAGGATCTGGCCCACGTCCAGGCCATCGGCCGAAAAGAGGGTGCGATAGGTGTCGATGAGGATGGCTTGACCAACGGCCGAGAGGACCTGCCGGCGCGCCACGCGCTCAACGGTCTTGGGAAGCGCCACCTGGGCGCGTCCGGCCGCCACGGCCCCGGAGGTGACAATGGCCACCTGGTGCCCCTGCTCGCAGAGCGCGGCCACTTGGTCCACCAGCTCGGCCATCCGGGCAATGCAGAGCCGACCATCGGCCCGCGCCAGAACATTCGAGCCCACTTTCACGACGATACGCATCTTGTTTCTCCTGCCCTTAATCGACATTCGAGGCCAGGATTCCGGCCACCACCGCGCCCGTAAAGCCCCGCGCTTCCAGCGCATTCAGCCCCCGGATGGTCAGCCCGCCCGGCGTGCAGACGCGGTCGATCTCCGCCTCGGGATGCGAACCATTCTCCAAGACGAGCCGCGCCGCGCCAACCATCGTCTGGGCCACAATCTCCCCGGCGGCTTGGGCGCTGAGCCCCATCTGCACGCCAGCCTCCTGGGCCGCGCGCAGAAAGCGCAGGGCGTGGGCAATCCCGCACCCCGAAAGGGCCGTGACGGCCGAAAAGCGGCGCTCCTCCAGCCTCAAGGCAAGCCCGAGCGCAGAGAGGAGCTCGCCGGCGCGCTGCGCGCCCTCGGGCGTCTCGGCGGCATAGGCCACCACCCCCGCGCCTAGCCCCACGGCCGTGTTGGGCATCGCGCGCACCAAGCCCCCCGGTGCCGCCGGGCCCAGCGCTTCGCGCAGCGCGCCAAGCGTCACCCCTGCCGCCACCGACAGGACCATCGCCCCGGGCGCCAGGCTCCCGGCCACCGCGCGCAGCACCTCGGCCACCACATGCGGTTTGATCGCCAGCACCACGACATCGGCCCCGGCGACCGCCGCACAGTTATCCGCCAGCGCGCGGCATCCGAGCGCCTGCAGGGGTGCCTTGTCGGGATGCGGCGTGCCAAAGGTAATCGCTTCCGGGGCAAGCACCTGGGCCTTCAGCAGCCCACGGGCCATTGCAAGGCCCATATTGCCGCCCCCAAGGATGGCCAGTTTCATCGAAAGGTCTCCCGCGCTTAACGCGCTTCCAGAATAATGTAAACTTGAATGAGGCGCGAGATCGGCAACAGCAACTCGCGGTAGAGCGCCACCAACTGCCCGGCTGTGGCCTCGTCGAGCCCCTCGCGCAGGGCAAAATCGTGGGCGCGGGCCAAAACCTTCTCCTCCACCTCGCGATTGAGCAGCGCCTGCTCGACGGCCTCGGCCTCGCCGGTCGCCGCCGCAGCGCGGATGGCCGGGGCCAACTCCACGCGCTTACGGGCAATCACCTTGGTGGCAAAGCGGAAACGCCGCGCCAGGGCCGCAATCGCCTCGGTATCGGCATGGAGCGCGCCGCGCGGCTCGCGATCATCGCCCGCCGGGGCCAGGCGCGGCACAATCTGCGTCAGGTAAAACCGGCGCAGGGCGCGGGTCTGCTCGGTGGCATCGCCGGCGGCGAAGGCCTTGGCCAGCGCCTGCGGCTCGATGGGGGCCGCGTGGACATAGAGCCCCGGGTTCAGGCGGAACTGCCGCCGCGCCGCCAAGGTCCGCACCAAGGTCGAATCAATATCGGCAATCATCGCGCGCAGACTGGAGAGAGCGGTCGTCTCCGACACCTCCGGCACCGAGGGCTGGGTGGTAATCGTGTAGGAGCCCAGAACGCGCACCTCGCGGCAGACCGGCCGCAAGGCCCCGAGAATCGACGCCAGCGGATGACCCGAGTTGCCAATCAGCAGCTCCAGATAGAAGGCATACTTCCACTTCTCGCCAAGGATGGGGCGCGATTGAATGAAGGTGAGGTCAATCCGCCGCAGCGGGGTGAGCAGGTCCAGCAAGGTCCCCGGGCGGTCATCAATCGTCACATAGAGCAACGCGTGCGTGGGCGAGAGGGGGGCCGGCGCGCCGTGGACATCCCCGGGCGTGCGGTTCTCCAGGCGGAAGAAGCGAGTGGTATTCCCCTGCACATCCTGCACATCGGGCCGACGCAAGGCCAGCCCGTAGCGCGTGGCGGTGGTTTCGCCCGCCACGGCAGCCAAGGTGGCATCCTCGGCAGCCAAACGCGCGGCCTCGGCCGTGGAGGAGACCGGGCAGAGCGGCACGCCGGGATAGATGCGCGAGAGCGTCTCGCGGCACTGCGCCAAGGCCTCCGCCTTCGAGAGGATCTTGGCAATCGGGGTGGTGAGGTCGCGCGTCAGCAAGTGCTGATGCACCGGCACCGCGCGGCACTCCACCGCCACCAAGGTGGGCGATTGCGCCAACAGGTCCATCACCTCCGTCACCGGGCCCTGCGAGGTATTCTCGAAGGGCACCACGGCCGCGCCCTCGGGGTCTGCCGCCGCGCGCCGGAAGACCTCCCGGAAGTTCACGCACGGCACCAACGCCTCCCCCGCCCGCGCCAGACGCGTGGCGGCGCGGTGGGAGAAGGTCTCTTCAGGGCCCAGGTAATAGAGCGTCATACAGCCTGTTGCGCCTTCCCTTTACGGCTTACTGGCGCGAGGCCACAGCCAGGTCGTGCCACGGCTTGATGGCCTTGAGGTATTCGCCGAAGGTCGCCGAGGGGATCTGCTGGGCGGCATCGGAGAAGGCGTGCTTGGGATCGGGGTGCGTCTCGACCAAGAGGCCATCGCAGCCCGCGCCCAGCGCCGCGCGCGACAGGGGAATCACCAGCTCGAGCTTGCCGCCGCCGTGCGAAGGATCGGCCACGATCGGCAGGTGGGTCAGGCGCTTGACCGCCGCCAGCGAGCCAAGGTCCAGGCAGTTGCGGGTGATGGTCTCGTAGGTGCGGATACCGCGCTCGCAGAGGATGACCTGCTTGCAGCCGTTGGCCATCAGGTATTCGGCGCTCTGCAGCCACTCCTCAACGGTGCCGGCCATGCCGCGCTTGAGGATGACCGGCTTGCCGGCCTTGCCCAGACGCTCGAGCAGGTCGTAGTTCTGCGAGTTGCGCGCGCCCACCTGGAAGACGTCGGTGACATCCATCAGCCCCTCGATCTGGTTCGGACCGGGCACCTCGGTGATGAAGGCAACTTCCGGGAAGTCCTTCTTCACCTCGCGCAGCACGCGGATGCCCTCTTCCTTGAGGCCCTGGAAGTCGTAGGTGGAGGTGCGCGGCTTGTAGACCATCGCACGGATGACCTTGATGCCGAGCTTGACGAGATCGGCCACCACCGCGTGGAACTGATCGTAGCTCTCCACCGCGCACGGCCCTGCCATCACGGGAATGTTGCCGCCGCCAACCTTGGTGCCCTTGATATCAACGATGGTGTCTTCCGGCTTGAAGTCGCGGGAGACGAGTTTGTACTTCTTGCTCACGTGGATAATTTCCTGAACGGTGTCAAGCGCTTGGAGCTGCGCAACGGTTTGGGGATTGATTTCGTTCCCGATGCAGGCGATGACCGTCTGATCGGCGCCAGTGGTCACGCGCGGTTGATATCGGAGCGAAGTAATCCAGTCGCAGATCGTCTGCACATCCGCCTGGGTCGCGGTCGGCTTCATAATGATAATCATCGTTGTCTCACTTTCCTTAAAACGAAGCCGCACACCCTTCAAGGGAGCGCGGCCGATCAAACATTGTTCCTTCTACAAAACCTTAGAGAACAACCCGAGCGGCGCGCGGACTGCTAAAGTAAAAGTAAAAGTAGAAGGGCTTGTGTGTCATCGCCGCGTAGAATACTCCAATCCCCGCCGCCGTGTCAACACTTTTTTTGCGCCCGCGGCCCGGCGCTTCTGGAATGCCCGGCCTGCGCGCTATGCTCGCGGAGGGGGGCCTTGCCCCCTACCCTCTGCGCGCGGCAGAAGTGCCCCTCACCTCAGCCAACCGCCAACCGCTAGCGGCTAACAACTGGACACTCCGCGCCCCCTTCCCCTGCCGCGCCCAGCCGCGCTTACCTCCGGATAAACGCCCAAGCCACCGCTTTTGGGGAAGCGCTTGGTGGGCGCGTGGGAGTTGGTTTTCACGCGCTGGGGGTACAGGCGGCTCCTTGTATTCGCCCTGACAACGATTTCAACGCTCTCCCGAGGCGATGAGCGTTCGCCCGAGGCTAGATTATTAAGTCCCGGGGTTAATCTAATTATCCCCGCGGGGTTAATTGAATTATCCCCGTGGGCTTAATTGAATTATCCCCGCGGGGATAATTATTCTATCCGCCCCGAGCGGAAGTTTCGAGCCGGCGTGAGGGCAATTGCACCCGCCCGAGGTTCGCCGCGTACCTCGGGCTACTTCACTTCGCACCTCGGGCGAGTCTGTTTTGCTCGAGGGCCTAGAGGTTCAACAGCGTCCCTCCCAGCCAATTCTCGCGGGGTGCTTCCTGTCGGGTGTTCACGGGGTTGCGTTTAAAACAACGAGGCGGCAGGCGGGAGCCTGTCGCCTCGTTGTGAGTGGGCAGCGTGCGCTTAGAGCGAATCGCCAAAGTCTTCGCGGAACTTGGCCACGAGCTTCTCCTGCCAATCGCCGATGGGTTCAAGGCGGCCGAAGAAGAAGCGCAGCACCTTGGGTTCGTCGACAAACTTCAAGCCGCCGACGAGGTGGCGGTTCTTGTAGAGCCACTCCACGCGGTCGATGGCGTATTCCACCTGCGAGAGGGTGTAGACGCGGCGGGGCATGGCCAGGCGCAGGAGTTCGAGTTCGGCGAAGCGTTCGGAGCCATCTTCGTTGCGCTGTTCGGAGAGGGTGCCGCGCTCCATGCCGCGGACGCCGCCGGCGATGTAAAGGGCCGCGGCTAGCGCGCCGGCGGGATACTGTTCGTGCGGGACGTGCGGGAGGATCTCGGTGGCGTTGAGGTGGCAACCGAGGCCGCCGGCGGGCAGGATGACCGGTACGCCGCGCTTGTGCAGCTCGTTGGCCATATAGGCGATGAACTGCGGGCCCTGGCTGATGATGTCTTCATCCATCGATTCATCGAGGCCGACGGTGATGGCTTCCATTTCGCGCACGGACATGCCGCCATAGGTGAGGAAGCCTTCGTAGAGGGGGATGAACTCCTTCATGTGCAGCTCTTCGGCCTTCTCGCGGATGGCGATGCCGCCGCCGCGCGCAAAGCCGAGCTTGCGGGCCGAGAAGTAGATGATGTCCATCAGGCCAGCGATTTCGGCGGTGATTTCGCGGATGGTCAGGGTCTGGCAGGCGGCCTCGCGCTGCTTGATGAAGTAGAGGTTATCCTGCAGCAGCGAAGCATCGAGCACCAGGCGCAGGCCGTACTTCTTGCAGACCGCCGAGACCGCACGCATGTTCTCCAGCGAGAGCGGCTGACCGCCCACCAGGTTCGTCCCCGCCTCGATGCGCACAAAGGGGATGTGCTCCGGGCCGACTTCCTGGATAAGGGCCTCCAGGCGCGGGATGTCGAAGTTCCCCTTGAAGGGGCAATCGTTGACCGGCTCGAGGCCTTCCTTGATGATGAGCTCTTCCACGCGGCCGCCCATGCGGGTGATGTGGGCCTTAGTGGTGGTGAAGTGGAAGTTCATCGGCACCACATCGCCGGGCTTGACGTAGGCGCTGGCGAGGATATTCTCGGCCGCGCGGCCCTGGTGCACCGGCAGGAAGTAGGGGAAGCCCGGGAAGATTTCGCGAACTTTCGCGGACATGCGGTTGAAGGTCTCAGAGCCGGCGTAAGAATCGTCCGCGCGCAACATCGCCGCCTGCTGCAGGTCGCTCATTGCGTTCACGCCCGAATCGGTGAGCATGTCCATAAAGATGTCGCGATTCTGTAACAGGAAGGTGTTGTTCCCCGCCTCATTCATCAACTTCGCGCGCTCTTCCACCGGCGGGAGGAAGAGTTTTTGCACAATGCGAACCTTGTGCATCTCAAGGGGAAGCGTCTTGCCGCTGAAAAACGTGACCTTTGCCATACAAATACCTTGTCCTTACAGGGGTGAATAGAAAACCGTATTGCTTATTAGTCTACACCAATCCCCCACCCCACGCAAGCACGAAAACCACAAAGCACGCAAAGCACGCCGAGCACGCCGAAATACACGCAGGATTAGCAACCACAAAGAAACACAAAGAAACACAAAGAAACCACGCCGAAATGCGCGCAGAATTGGCAACCACAAAGAGAAGCACGCAGAGGGGGGCACGGAGGGGAGGGTAAGAGTTTTGCAGTGGCCTGCTCCGCCAGGCCACCCGGGGCGCGTGTTTAGCGCGTGCCGCGCGCTTCGCAAAACCACGCCGTGGCGGAGAGGCGGCGGATGCGCAGGGGACCGGGGAGCATGGTCACGGCGCCGGGTTCGAGGGCGAGGAGGCGTTCGCAGGCGGCCTGGCCGGGGCCTAGGGGGCCTTTGTCGGTGCCGGAGAGCCAGCGGCGGAGGGCGCGGCGGGCGAGGACGGGGGGCGTGTCGGCTTTGAGGTGGAGTTCGGTGGCGGAGAGGTGTTGGGTGGCAGCGCGGGCGGCGGCCTCAAGGTAGGCCTCATCTTCAGCGAGGAGTTGGGCGGCGGCATTGACCCCGGCGGTGAAGTGGGGCAAGGTCGGCACCAAGCAGCGGCGGAGAGCGTTGCGGGGGATGCGGATATCGGCATTCGAGCAATCTTCCACCCACGTTTCGCCGCGGTTGCGCAGTTCGGCAACGAGCGCGGCATGGGTCTCCTGCAGCAGCGGCCGTACAATCCGGACCTCGTTCGCGCCAGGGAGGGGCGCCTGCTCGGCAAACCCGGTCAGCGCCGCGCCGCCACATCCGCGCGCCAGGCGCAGCACAATGCCCTCGGCGCGATCGTCGGCTTGGTGGGCGAGTAGCAGGGTGCGAATGCCGAGGGCGCGCGTTTCGCGGGCAAAGAAGTCCATTCGGTGATGGCGCGCAAAGGCCTCCTTGCTCCAGCCGCGCGCAGGACGTTGCGCCGTGCAGCGGCCAACACGCAGCGCCACCCCGGCGCGCGCGCAGAGGGCGCGGCAGAAGGCTTCGGCCTCATCGCCATTCTCATCTTCAAAGCCGTGATTAAAGTGCAGCGCCGTGACCGCAAGGCCCTGCGCCACGCAGCGCCAGAGAAGCGCCACCGAATCCGCCCCGCCGCTCAAACCCAGCGCCACGGGTTCCTCTGCCAATGCCCGAAACCAATCCATAGGCCGATTGTAGCATAAGCGCGGGCGCGCGTAGCGACAAAAAAAGGACTCTGGGGAGACCCAGAGTCCTCAAATGGAGCCTACGAACGGAATCGAACCGGCGACCTCTTCCTTACCAAGGAAGTGCTCTACCTACTGAGCTACGTAGGCGAAAAACGAGGCGTATTGTAGCAGAAGCGTAGTGGCCGCGTCAAGAGAAAAGCGCGGGATTTGCAAGCGGCGGGGAGAGAATTGTGCTACACTGTGCGGCACTTTCAACCCTATGTAAGGAGTTTTGGATATGGCATTGGTTTTGGATGACCTCAAGGGTCTGGTTGCGGGCACCTGCGTTTCGGGCGGTTTGGATTCCCGCACGATTGCGAAGGTGATGATGGAAGCCGGCGTGAAGGTGATTGGCTTCACCGGCGGCATCGGGCAGCCCGACGAGAAGGACATCAACGATGTGGCCAAGCGCATGGCACCCTGCGGCATCGAGACGGTGATCGTGGATTTGCGCAACGAGATGGCCGATGCGTGCCTGGAGGCAATCAAGTGCCAGGCGATGTATGATGGCGGTTACTGGAACTCCACCGGCATCGGCCGCGCGGTCACCATCAAGGGCCTCATCCCCGAAATGAAGAAGCGCGGAGTGCAGGTGCTCGTTCACGGCGCCACCGGCCGCGGCAACGACCAGATGCGCATCGAGCGCTACACCAATGTCTTCGCCCCCGAGATGAAGGTCTACGCCCCCTGGCGCGATGCCGGGCTGTTGGAGAAGTTCCCCGGCCGCACCCAGATGGTCGACTACCTCGCTCAGTTCGGGATTCAGGCCTTCGCCGGCGGCAAGAAGAAGTACTCTACCGATGCGAACATGGCCGGGCTCTCGCACGAGGCTGAGGACCTGGAGAGCATGGAGACCTCGATGTCGATCGTCGAGCCGACGATGGGCGTTTGGCCCTGGCAGGCACCCGACAAGGCCGAGCAGATTGCGATCCGCTTTGCCAAGGGCCGCGTGGTCCAGATCAATGGCAAGGATGTGACCCCGCTCGAGGCAATGATGCTCGCCAACGAAATCGGTGGGCGCAACGGCATCGGCATGAAGCACGCCCTCGAGAACCGCATCATCGGCACCAAGAGCCGCGGCGTCTACGAAGCCCCCGGCATGGAGCTGCTCGGCTCGGCCATCCGCTACGTCTATCAGGCCACGATGGACCGCCGCGCCACCCTCTTCTTCATGCAGCTCTCCAAACTGATCTCCGACCAGATCTACGACGGCCGCTACTACGACCCGACCACCGTCGCCGCCCGCAACGCCGTTGACACCCTTGCCCAATACGCCGATGGCACCGTCACGCTCAGCCTCTACAAGGGCAACATCTTCTTTGATGCCCTCACCGGCTGCCCGCACACCATCTACAACGAGGCCGATTCCTCCATGGAAGCCTCCGATGGCGTCAACCCCGTCAGCTCGCAGGGCTTCGCCGAAATCCAGTCCGTCGAGGCGCGCATGCTCGCCCTCTCCGGTCAGATCGCCGGCAAGTAAGTCGCGGCCCCGCCGCTAGCTTAAAGGTTCGGGCGCTTCTCACGAAGCGCCCGAACCTTTTTCTATTCCAGAGGCTCCAGACAAAAAAGCGCGGCGGCCGGGAGGCCGCCGCGCGGTTGCACTTGGCGCAAGGGCCGGTTAGGATTGGTAGACCGGCAGGGCGCTGTAGTGGGTGTGGAGGAGAGCGTGGGCCTTCTCGCTGCAAGGAGCCCCAAGGAAGTCCGCGTAGATGCGCTTAATCTGCGGATTCTGGTGGGAGCAGCGGATGGCCTTCTCGCGGTCGTCCTTGTAGAGGCCTTCCATACGGGCCTTGCGAACTTCATCCGTGGCCAGGGTGGGCTGGCCGCCGCCGCCGATGCAGCCGCCGCGGCAAGCCATCACTTCGATGAACTGCCAACGGGGCGGGCGCCCGGCCTTGCGGTCTTCGCGGATGGCGTTGAGGACCTGCTCGATGTTGCCCATCTGGTGGGCGACGGCGATGGAGACCTTGGTGCCCTTGATGTCGATGGTCGCCTCCTTGACGCCGGCCAGACCGCGGACTTCGGTGAAGTCGACGTTGGCGAGCTCTTCCTTGGTGATGAGGTGGTAGGCGGTGCGCAGGGCCGCTTCCATCACGCCGCCGGTGGTGCCGAAGAGGGTGCCGGCGCCGGTGTATTCGCCGAGGATGTTATCCGCCTCGCTCTCGGGCAGGGCATTGAAGTCGATGCCGGCGATCTTGATCATCCGGGCGAGCTCGCGGGTGGTGAGCACCACATCGACGTCCTGATAGCCCGAGGCATGCATCTCTTCCGAGCGGGTGATCTCGTACTTCTTGGCCGTGCAGGGCATAATCGAGACCATGTAGAGCTTGGCCGGGTCGATGCCCATCTTCTGGGCGAAGTAGGTCTTGGCCATCACGCCGAGCATCTGCTGGGGGCTCTTGGCGGTGGAGAAGTTCGGGATGAAGTCCGCGGCATACTTCTCCATCCAGTCGGTCCAAGCCGGGCAGCAGGAGGTGATGAGCGGGAGCTCGCCACCCTGGGTGAAGCGGCTGACGAACTCGGTGCCCTCTTCCATAATGGTGAGGTCGGCCGAGAAGTTCGTATCGAAGACCGCCTTGAAGCCGAGGCGGCGGAGGGCGGTGTAGATCTTGCCGGTGGAGAGCTCGCCGGGCTTCATCCCGAAGGCTTCGCCCAGGGCCACGCGGACGGCCGGGGCGATCTGCACGGCGGGGAAGCGCTCGCTATCGCGCAGGGCGTCCCAGGCGATGGCCGTCTCGTCGCGCTCGTAGATGGCGCCAACGGGGCAGTGAGCCGAGCACTGGCCGCACTTGATGCAGGGCGAATCGTTGAGCGGGACGTCGGCGGCGGGGGCAATCTTCATCTTTTCGCCGCGGCCGATGAACTCGAGGGCCCAGACGTTCTGCATCTCCTGGCAGACGATGGCGCAGCGGCCGCACTTGATGCACTTGTCGGGGTCGAGCACGATCGAGGGCGTGCTCTCGTCCTTGGGGATGCGGTCGATGGCCGGGCGCTGGAAGGGCACGTCGCGAATGCCGAACTCGGCGGCCACGCGCTGGAGCTCGCAGTTGCCCGAACGCGGGCAACGGAGGCAGTCGCTCGGGTGCGTGCTGAGGATGAGCTGGACCACAGTCTTGCGGATCTGAACGATGTCCGGATCGTGGGTGGTGATCTTCATCCCCTCGGTCGCTTCGGTGCAGCAGGCGCGCAGGAGCTTGGGCGAGGAGCCGTTGCGCACCACGCAGATGCCGCAGGCCGCCCAGGCCTTCACGTCGGGGTGATAGCAGAGGGTGGGAATGCGGACGGCCACCTTCTTGGCCGCTTCGAGGATGGTCGTGCCCTTGGGCACTTCGACGGCGATGCCGTTGATTTCAAGATGGATCAGATTTTCCATGGCGCTCTCCTCAGGCGATTTCGATGGCGTGCAGTTTGCAGGTGTTGTAGCACTGGCCGCACTTGACGCACTTGGCCGGGTCGATGACGTGCTTTTCCTTGACCTTGCCGGCGATGGCGCCGACGGGGCAGACGCGGGCGCACATCGTGCAGCCAACGCAGCGGCTGGGGTTCACGCGGTACTGGACCAGCTTCTTGCACTTGCCGGCGGGGCAGCGCTTGTCGTTGATGTGGGCCATCACCTCGTCCATAAAGTAGCGGAGCATCGCCTGGACGGGGTTGGAGGCGGTCTGCCCGAGGCCGCAGAGGGAGGCGCGGTTCATCGCCTGGCAGATGTCGCGCATCTTCTGGATGTCCTCGGGCTTGCCGCGGCCATCGGAGATGCGGGTGAGGGTGTTAAGGAGGGCGCGCCCGCCGATACGGCAGGGCATGCACTTGCCGCAGCTCTCGTCCACGGTGAACTCAAGGTAGAACTTGGCCACGTCGACAATGCAGTCGGTGTCGTCCATCACGATGAGGCCGCCCGAACCCATAATCGAGCCGATCTTGGCGAGGGACTCGTAGTCGATGGGCATATCGAGGAACTCGGGCGGAATCATGCCGCCGGAGGGGCCACCGGTCTGCGCGGCCTTGAACTTGCGGCCGTTGGGGATGCCGCCGCCAATATCGAAGATAATCTCGCGCAGGGTGATGCCCATCGGTACTTCAATGAGGCCGGAGTTCTTGACCTTGCCGGTGAGGGCGAAGACCTTGGTGCCCTTGCTCGTCTCGGTGCCGATCGAGGAGAACCACTTGGCGCCCTTGGTGATGATGACGGCCACGTTCGCGAGGGTCTCGACGTTGTTGATGATCGTCGGCTTGCCCCAGAGGCCCTTGACCGCCGGGAAGGGCGGGCGGGGCGTGGGCTGGCCGCGCTTGCCCTCGATGGAGGCCAAGAGGGCGGTCTCTTCGCCGCAGACGAAGGCGCCAGCGCCGAAGCGCAGCTCAATATCAAAGGTGAAATCGCTGCCCAGGATGTTCGGGCAGCCGAGGAGGCCGCGCTCGCGGGCCTGCTCGATGGCAATCTGCAGGCGCTTGATGGCCAGCGGATACTCGGCGCGGATGTAGATGAAGCCCTTGGTGGCCCCCGTGGCGCGGCCGGCAATCATCATCGCTTCGAGGATAGCGTGGGGGTCGCCCTCGAGGGTGGAGCGGTCCATGTACGCGCCCGGATCGCCCTCGTCGGCGTTGCAGACGATGTACTTCTGGTCGGCCTGGACGCCGGCGGAGAACTGCCACTTCTTGCCGGTGGGGAAGCCGGCGCCGCCGCGGCCGCGCAGCCCGGAATCGAGGATCTCCTGGATGATCCCCTCGGGGGTCATCTCGAAGAGGGCCTTCTCGAGCCCGGCGTAGCCGTCGTGGGCGATGTAGTCTTCGATGTTCTCGGGGTCGATGAGGCCGCAGTGGCGCAGGACGATGCGATGCTGCTTGGCGTAGAAGTCGATGTCCTTGCCCTCATGGCCAGCCTCGGCCTGGGTCTTATCGTAGAGCAAGCGGGTGACAACCTTACCGCCAACGATGTGTTCGTTGATGATGGCCGCCGCGTCCTCGGGCTTCACGTCCACATAGAAGGTGTCGGACGGGAGCACCTTGACGATTGGGCCGCGCTCGCAGAAGCCCATGCAGCCGGTGCGCACAATGCTCACATTCGCCCCGGCATACTCCGCCGCCTTCAACAGCGCCGAGTAGAGCCCCAGACCGCCATTACTATCGCAGGCCGTTCCGCCGCAGACCAGCAAGTACTGCTTGCCGCCCTCGGCCTCCTTCGTGTTGGCCGCCACCAAGCGCGCACGCAGCGCGTCCAACGTCTCACGCGTCAATTTCTCTGCCATAACGCACGCTCCTTAGTGTTGACGGAACTTATCCAGAATGCCCGGCACGGCGGCCTTCGTCACCTTGCCGAAGACTTCGCCGTTGATGACGATAACCGGCGCCAGGCCGCAGCAGCCGAGGCAACGGACGGCCTCGGTGGAGAACTCGCCATCGGGGGTGACGGTGTTCACGCCAACGCCCAGCTCCTCTTCGAGCGCCTTCATAATGTCGTCGCCGCCCTTCAGGTAGCAGGCGGTGCCCAGGCAGACCTGAATGAGGTTGCGCCCGGGCTGCTTGAGCTTGAAGAAGTTATAGAAGGTGATAACGCCGTAGATCTTCGCCAGCGGCACCTCCAGCAGGTCGGCCAATTCCAGGATGACCTCGCGCGGCATATAGCCATAGGTCTGCTGGATGCGGTGCAGCACCATAATTAAATTGCCGGGTTTCGGCTTCCACTCGGCGATAAACTCACGCAACTCCGGCGTCAGCTTCTTTAACTCTTGACCCATAGAACTCTCTCCTTTTCGCTGGGCGCGGTGAAGGGCGCTTGCCCCAATCAAAGTGTGATGGCAAGCATAGCGAAAAGCGGGGGCCCTGTCAAGCAAAAACCGGGCTCCCCAAGGGGAACCCGGTCTCTTCGGCGCAAGCGCCGGCGCTACTTAGAACGCGTAGTGGGCGAAGGCGCGGTTGGCCTGGGCCATCTTGTGGGTATCGTCGCGCTTCTTGAGGACGTTGCCGGTGTTGTTGTAGGCATCGATGAGCTCAAGAGCCACGGCGCGCGGCATCGGCACGCCACGGCGGGCCGAGGCGTACTGGGCCATCCAGCGGAGAGCGAGGGCGAGCTGGCGCCCGGGCTTGATCTCCACCGGCACCGGATAAGTGGCACCACCAATGCGGCGGCTCTTCACTTCCACTTTCGGCTTCATGTTGTTGATCGCGGCGTCCATCACCTCCAAGGGGTCCTTACCGGTCTCCTTGGCGAGTTCTTCGATGGCCCCGTAGACGATGCGCTCGGCGGTCGTCTTCTTGCCAGACTTCATCAGGGTGCGGACGACCTTGGCGACGAGCTCGCTATTGAAGCGAGGGTCGGTCATGTGCACGCGCTTGACAGCTTGACGGCGTCTCATGATTCAGTGCCCTCCTTATTTCTTCTTGCCGTTGGCAGCAGCGTCCTTCTTGACGCCGTACTTGGAGCGAGAGCGCCCGCGGCCATTCACGCCCAGGCTGTCGAGGCAGCCACGGATGATGTGGTAGCGGACACCCGGAAGGTCCTTCACACGGCCGCCGCGGATGAGCACAACGGAGTGTTCCTGAAGGTTGTGGCCCTCGCCGGGGATGTAGGCGGTCACTTCGTAGCCGGAGGTCAGGCGCACACGGGCAACCTTACGCAACGCGGAGTTCGGCTTCTTAGGGGTCTGCGTCTTGACGACGGTGCAGACGCCACGGCGCTGGGGGCAGGCAACGAGCGCAGGAGATTTGCTCTTCTTGCGCTGCGGGGTGCGGCCCTTGCGCACCAGCTGGTTAATCGTAGGCATTCTATCGAATCCTTTACGGATACTTTAAGTTCAGTGCCCGCGGGGCGGGCGTTCGGATTGGGGCCAAAGCGAAATGGGACGGGGCTCTCGTCCTCCGGAACAGGGCCTAGCTACTGACCCTGGGCTCTGCGCCCACATAAAATCGGTGATGTATTATAGCAGAGGCTCCACACGGGGAGCAAGACCTTTTTGCGCGGGCGGGCAAAAAAGCGCGCCCGCGCTCAGGGTTTCTGCTTACGCCTTGGTCACACGCCCAGCCTTCAAGCAGGCAGCGCAGACCGTCATGTGGCAGGTCTGGCCATTGGGCTTGCGAACGTGGACGTTCATCAGGTTGGGCTCGAAGCGGCGCTTGGAGATGCCAGTGGTGTGCAGACCGATGCCGCCCTTGGCCTTCTTCAAACCGTGGCGGACGATGCGGGCGCCAACGATGGGCTTCTTGCCGCAGCATTCACAGATACGAGACATGATGATTTCTCCTTAAGATTAAAGGTGTTTAGGGATTAAGGCGTAAGAAAGGTGGCCTTACGAAAACGCTCGGCCGAGACTTCGGTGTGGTCGATAGGCTCCTCGCTGCGCTCGCGCGGCTCGCTGGCCCCCTTGGCGCGCGGCTGAAGGGCCTCGCGCAGGGCGAGCTTGACCGCATCCAACCCGGGCTTGCCTTCTGCCACGAGCGAGAGGCGAATCGGCTCGATGCCGGTGGCCGCGACAAACTCGGGGTAGTGCGCCTGCGCCTGGGGCTCATCCATCTTGTTGGCCAGGACCAAGGCCGGGCGGGCCGCGAGCTCAGGATCGTAGCTCTCCACCTCGGCGCGCAACACGCGATAAGCCTCCTCAGGGAGATTCTCGGTGTCGGCCATGTCCAACACATAGACAAGCATCCGCGAACGCGAAATGTGCCGCAGGAAGGTCAGCCCCAGCCCCACCCCGTCAGCCGCGCCCTCGATGATCCCCGGGATATCCGCCACGCGCAGCGTTGCGTAATCCTCAAAGGTCACCGTCCCGACAATCGGGTGAAGCGTGGTGAAGGGATAGTTGGCAATCTTCGGCTTGGCCGAACTCAACGCGGCCAGCAGCGAAGACTTCCCCGCATTCGGGAAGCCCACCAGCCCGGCATCGGCAATGGTCTTGAGCTCGAAGCGGGCCATAAACGCCTCGCCCTCGTCCCCGGGAATAAACTTCTCCGGCGCCTGATTCGTGGCGCTCTTGAAGTGCACATTCCCCCAACCGCCGCGTCCGCCACGCGCAATCACCAGGGTTTGCCCGTGCTCGAGCACCTCCCCCAGCCACGCGCCGGTATCGGCGTTGTAGACCTCCGTGCCACAGGGCACATCAACCACCAGATCGGCCCCGTTGCGCCCGTGCATCTTCTGCCCGGAGCCCGAGACGCCGTTCTCGGCGAACAACCGCGGCTCATAGAAAACCCGCAGCAGACTATCGGCATGCGTGCTCGCGCGCAGCACAACGTTCCCGCCGCGCCCGCCGTCGCCGCCATCCGGGCCGCCCTCGGGCACATGCGATTCACGCCGGAAGCTCCCGCTCCCGTCGCCACCGCGCCCTGCGCGCACCTCGGCCGTCGCCGAATCTACAAAGGTTCTCGTCTTCATGCCGCCAATCTACAGCCCTAAAGCCGCAATTACTCAGCCACTTCAGGAAGCGGCTTAATCGCCACAACCTTGCCGTTCTTCTGGAACTCAACCACGCCGTCAATCAGCGCGAAGAGCGTGAAGTCGCGCCCGCAGCCCACATTCGCCCCGGGGGCGAACTTCGTGCCACGCTGGCGGACGATGATCGAGCCGGCGGTCACAACCTGCCCGGCATAACGCTTGACGCCGAGACGCTTGGCATTGCTGTCGCGGCCGTTACCAGTGCTACCTGCCATAAGAGTGACTCCTTCCGGTTAGGCAATGGACTTGATCTTCAGGACCGTCAGCTCCTGACGGTGACCGACGCGGCGCTCATAGCCTTTGCGGCGGTTCTTGCGGAAATGAATGAGCTTATCGCCGCGCTTGTGCCCCAGAACGGTGGCCACAACCTTCGCGCCCTCGACCAGCGGCATGCCGATCTTCAACTCATCGCCCGTGTTCAACGCGAGCACCGAGGCCAGCTCGATATCCGAGCCCGTCTCAACGGCCATGCGGTTGACTTCGATGACCGTGCCCACATTCACGCGGCACTGGACGCCACCGGCCTCAACGACTGCGTATGCTTCCATGTGTTCTTCCTTTAATAAGGTTCAACAAAAGGGGTCTTCCGCCTCCTATGGCGAAAAGTGGCGCGTATCATAGCGCAACCCGCGCGCCCCTGTCAACACTTTTCTGCAAACCCGCCCACGCCAAAGTGCACAACCTCTCGAAACCGCAACAAGATACACCGCGCAAAACCGAAAAGCCAAAAAGCATAACCCATTGAAGAAGCGCGGCCATTGGAGTGGCTGGGGGCTTGGAGCCAGGCGGGCGCTGCGCGCCCTGCGCGGCAAATATGCCGCGCCACAGAACCGCCGAAAGTAGGAGGAGGGCTGGCCTTTGGGTAAGCGGCTCACGCGCCAGGCGGGGCAACGGACAGGGCGCGGCCATTGGAGCGGCCGGAGGTGCCGGGCGGGCGCGGCCGGGGGTGAGGCCGGGGGTGAGGCCGGGGTTTCTCGGGCTGCGGGGGCGTTGCCCCCCGCGCGGGGTGCCGGGAAGGGCGCGGCCATTGGAGTGGCCGGGGGTGCCGGGCGAGCGCGGCAGGGGGTGAGCCTGAGGCCGGGCTTTCTCGGGCTGCGGGGGCGTTGCCCCCCGCGCGGGGGGCTTGGGGGTTCTCCCCCAACGGCCTGGGCGGGGAGGCGCGGCAAGCGCAACCCCGCGCGCAGCCTGGTGTGCCACCGTGCCCGATGTGCAAGAAAGCCGGCGTGCCCAGAGGGCGCGCCGGCCGGGGTGGAGCGCCCCGCGCTCCCGAGGTGCAGGGCGAGCAGCCCTGCCGAGGGGTGTGGGGGCGAGAAGCCCCCACGCGGGGTGTGCGGCTACTCCAGGTCGAGGAGGAGGGTCTCCCAGGGTTCGAGCGTGACGGTGCCGGCGGCAAGGGCGAGGGCCTCGAGGGAACGCCCGGAGGAGGCGTAGACGACGCGGACGGGCTTGGGGGCGGGGGCGGGGAGCTCGAGGAGCTTAGGCAGGTCGAGGGCGAAGGACTGGGCCTTTCCGGCAGGGTTGCGCAGGAGGAGGGTGCTCTTGGTGGGGGACCAAGCGGCGTAGCCATAGACCTCACCGGCGGACGGCGAGCCGCCGACCCAATGGACATCGCGCAAGGTCGCCTCGTTGGCGCGAAGCCAGGCGATGGCGGAGGCGAGGATGTCCCACCACGCGTCGCTCATCATCTCGGGGTTGAGGTAGTACTCCTGGAGGTCGGTGCCGCAGCCGACGCCCATCCAAACCTCATCAGCGAAGGCGCGAATATCCTCGGGCTTGTCGCTGACGGGCATCCCGTAGATGTTGGTGACGATAATCCCGTGCATCATCATCGAATTGAGGGGGAAGAGGGGACAGGGGGCGGCGAAGCGCTTGTGGATGACGTCGTCGCGGTAGGAGATCCAGCGCTGACGGAGGTGCCCCTCGCCGGGGAGTGCGCCCCAGTCCGAGCCGCCGCGCCAGATACTATCGGCGTGCAGGACCCAGAAGGGGGAGGGCCAGGTGCCGACGGTGCAGTTGATGAAGAGGTCGGGCTTAGCGGCACGGAGCTCGGCGATGAGGGAGAAGAGCCCCTGGAGGTCGGGAGCGGTCTTGGCGTCGGTGCCGGTGGCCCAGGGGCCGCCGCCAATGCCGTCGAACTTGAAGAGGTTCATCCCGTAGTCGCGAATCATCTGCAGACAGCGGTCGCGGAAGGCGGCGTAGTATTTGGGCTGGGCCAGACTCATCCCCTTCTCGTTGGTGGGCAGACCGATGGCCTTAGCGTAGGCGCGGCGCATAGCGGCGGCGCGGTTGTAGCCACCCCAAGGCGAGAGCCAGGCACCGATACCGCCACCGCGCTCGCGGGCGGCCTCGACCAAGGGCTCAAAGCCCTTCGGGAAGCCCTTGTGGTATTGCCAAAGGCTGTTCCAATCATCCCAGCCATCGTCCCAGAGGTAGGAATCGAGGGTGACGCCGCGCTTGCGCAAGGGGTCGCAGACATCGCGAATGGCCGCGAGGCACTTGGCCTCGGTCATCCGCTTGAGGGGATCCTCGTTCTCATAGGTCCAGATGCCCAGGTGGAACCAGGAGTTGTAGTGGGGGAAGACGCGGTAGGGATGGGCGCGCTCGTGCTCGAGGTAGGCCTGGAAGTTGCGGCGAAGCTGACCGGGGGCGTAGGCACCCTCAACGGTCGAGAAGCTCCAGCGCTGACCGGGCTCCAGGGCGAAGCCGCGCTCGAGCCAGCCATCGACGGCGGTGGGGCGGTCGGTCTCCACCACGATGCGCCCGGCGCTCTGGTAGCCATCCACGTGGCGATAGCGCGCCAGGAGCGTGCCCTCGGTGACGCCGGCGGGGACGTTGAGGGTGTAGACGTTTGCCTCGCGCGAGAGGCCGGTGTAGCCGGGGTGGACATCCTCGGCAAGGACCTGGCCATTGGCCGCGCAGAGGGCGACCGAGGCGATGTCCAGCCGCTTGGCGCCGGAGGTCCACTCAAAGCGGACGGCGAGGCGCTCGCCGGGGGTGAGGCCGGTGAGGGGCAAGCGCTGCTCAAGGGCGCGGTAATCCGTCTCGCTCCAGGTGGCCTCGGCGAGGGGACGCTTGCGGAGCTTGGCCATCGGGTGCTCAATGCCGAACCAGCGCTCGGGGGTGAAGCCGACGGCGCCATCGGTGTTGCCGCTCACATCCGCGCCCTGGACATCCTCGAAGAAGCGAATGCGGGAGATGGGGGTGACGCGGTCGGCAGTCAGGGTGTAGACCCAGCGGCGATAGGTGCCAAAGTCCGCCACCTTCGTCTCCAGGTACAACCCGTCCCCGAGCGCTTCACGCTCGCGCACCTGCCAGGTGACGGCCGAGCGATCGACCAGCCGCGCGGCGGTGGGGTTACCGGGAACGCGCTCGGTGCGCCAGGCCTTGTCTCCGGCAGCCGGGAGCGGACGGAAGGGGGCCGCCGGCAGGACCACCTCGCGCGCGGCCTTCTCGCACGAAGCAAGCTCATAGGTGACCGCCTTGCCGGGCTTGAGGGTGCCGGGCTTGGCCCAAAGGAGGACCGGGCCGGGCTGGTCCTGGCGGGTGCAGGCGATGAGGCCGCGGGTGGAGGCGCCCTCCTGCGTGTCGTAGCGGACAAAGCAGAGAGCGTGCTTGATAGCCTTGGGAGCAGTGAGGAAGTAATCGGCGGCCTCGCGCTTGTAGCCGGCCTTGCCATCGTGCTCATCGCGCGCAACCACGTGGTCGGCATCGTCAATCAGGTCAACCCACATCGGGCGGACCGAGACGCGGCCGGAGAGGTAGTGGAAGGCCACCTGCCAGCGCTCGCCCTGCGCCACGGGGCCCAGCGCGAAGGCCTGGGCCATATTGGTGATATTCTGCGGGGTCCAGAGAGCTGCCACATCGGCCAGACGCTCGGCACGCGCGCCGGGGCCGGTCAGGGTCTGACGCCCGGTAGCAGTTGCCACGCTCGCCGGCGCCTCAACCGTGCCCTCGGGGAGAGCGGCCAAGTCGAGGACCTGCACCTTGGTGGCCTCGCGGGCGGTGAGGGTGAGGCGGAGCTTGCCGGCCTGACGCGTCACCTTGGCCTCCACCGGCGCGCCGGGGTCGCCCGGGAGCAGACCATCGAGGCGGGGCTCGGTCTCGCCCGAGAGGGGCTGACTGGTCAGCGCGAAGGTGACCGGCTTGCCGGGGGCAAGGGTGAAGCCCTCGGGGAAGCCAAGGAAGCCATAGCCCGGGAGCAACTGCTCGAAGGTGATCAGGCCGTAGGAATCGGGCACCGCGCGGTTGCCATAGGAGAGGAGGATCTGCGCGTCGGGCACATCGCACGGGGCGGTGAGGGTGTAGACATTGGCCTCGTGGGCGCAACCGGCCTTGCCGGCGTGCTCATCGGCCACCACGGTGCGGCCCTGACCATCGAGCAGGCGGACCGAGCGGATGCGCAGGTGATCGCGCCCCTTGCGATAGGTGAAGGTGACGCGGTAGGTGGCGCCGGCGGGGGCATCGCCAATGCCCACCACGCGCGAACCAATGGCGCAGTCCTGGCGGTTCCAATCGGTCGAGCCCATCGGGATAGCCGCTTCGCCCAGCCACGCCTCGGCCTTCGGGTGGGTGATGGCGTAGAGCCGGCCCTGCGAGCGGACCATCAGGCGACCGGGCACGCCGGTGAGCGAGGCCTCGGGTAGCGCGGAAAGGAGGGTCAGGGGACCGGTCTTGACGGACTTAGGGCCGGTGGCCTCGAGGGTGAAGCGGGCGCCCAGACCGTCGGAGGCCTGATAGCGCGTCACCTTCACGCCGGCAATTTCTTCGGGGATACCGGCCTTGTGCGCAGCCCAGGGCGAGAGACGCTTGCCGCCGAGGACGAGCGCATCGGCCCACTGGGCAGAGGCTTCGGCCACGGCCGCGAGGAGCGCCTCGCGATAGGGTGCGCTCTGCGCGGGGTCAGGCGCGGCCTCGGGCTTGAGCTTGGCGTTGAGGGCGGTGTGCTGGAGGGTCTGGCCGCCAGTCTGCAGCCAGATGTCCGCGCCGGCGGAGCCGCAATCGATGGTTGTGAGGGTGTTCGCGTCGCCCGAGAAGCTACCGCCACCGGCCGCTTGCCAGCCTTGCTCGCCGTAGCTCCAGAGCATCCCGAAGGAGGCCTTGCGGACGTGGTTGCGGCTTTCGCCATTGCGCAGGAAGTCCTCCACAAAGCTGTAGCAGCCGGTGAGGAGGCTCTTAGCCGAGTTCACGCGCGAAGAGAAGGTGGCAATGCGGAACCACGCGCCCTTCTCCTCATCCCAGATCCAGCCGGTGTAGGCCGTCTCGCCCGCGTCGCCAGGGGCGGTGGAGACGGCGTAGCGGATGCGCTGGCCCACGCGCCAGGGCCACTGCGCCATCGCGCGCCCGCCGGTGCCCTCGCCGCCAAAGCGCGCCACCTCCACGCCCGGCCCGGCATAGTCGTGGCGGACGCGCTGAACGGCCTTGGCGTTCTTCTCGGCATCGCCCTTGTCCCACACCGAAAAGATGAGGTAGGGCGATCCATCGGGGAGGAGCTGGATGCCGCCGTAGCCGCCATTGAAGGCCATTATGCAGAAGTAGGAGCCCGGATAGGCGGCCTCGACGGTGGCTTCATTGTAGAGAATCGTTGCCGCGCGTGGCCAATCCTGGTAGGTCAGGTGGACGCTACGAGCCTGGTGCTTGGCCTGCTCAGCGCCGGATTGTGCCATCGCCAGCGAGCCGAAGAGGAGGGCGGAGGCCAAGAGCGTCCGCCGCAGAAAAGCGTATTTCATCGTGCAATCCTTCACTTGTTGGTGAACGAAAAGACGGCCCAAAGGCCCTTGTGGTCGCTCGGCCAGAGGCCGACGGGGTCGAGGAAGGGATCCTGCCCCTCCTCGCGGATGAGCTTGCCGTAGCCCACCGAGTCGCGCGGACCGTAGACGCGGATCTCCTTGAGGGCAATCTCCTTGCCCTTGTAGTGGATGAAGTCGATGCGCTCGCGCTCATCGGCGTTCTTGTCCCAGGCGATGCGCTTGGGGTCGATGCCCGGCATGGCGGAGGGATAGGTGTTGCCCGGGTGGGTGACCGGGTTGGGGAAGGCCTTGCGGTAGGCATCGGTGTAGCCATCGCCGGCCAGGGCCATCGAGACGGTCCAGGGGATGACGAAGCCGTTGTGGCTGCGCAGGTGCTTGGTCTCCTCGGTCCAGTCGAGGTGGGAGGTCTCGTTGAAGTCGCCGCAGAAGAGGATGTTGGCCCCGTTGGCGAACTCGGTGCGCGCATCGTTGAGGAAGGCGTAGGCCATGTTGTCGCGGTCGGAGGTGACGTTGCTCTTGAGGATCTCGGTGACGGCCGCGGCGCGCTCGGCCTCGGTCAGCTGCTTGCCGGCGTAGGGGTAGGCCTTGTAGTAGGCGCAGTAGCTGGCATCGAGGTGGCCGGCATAGAGGACCACCGAGTGGCCGTCGATGACCGTCTTGGCCTTGCGCACATTGCCGCGCGGACCCGGCCAGATGACCGCGTCCTCGAAGGGCGTGCGGCTGAGCACGCCGGCGCCCTCGCTCCAATGGGTGTAGTAGGTCTCGCCGCGGGCCTTGAGGTCGGCGGCCACCTGGGCGAGCCAATCCTTCTTGCCGTAGTTGCGCACCTCCACGAGCACCGCCAGATCCGGCTTCAGGCGCACGAGTTCGCTGATAATCATCTCGTAGCCGCCCTTCTGCTGCGTGCCCTGCTGATAGACATTCCAGGAGAGCAGCGAGAAGGTGCCCGGCGTGCGCGGCGCGGCCTTGGGCGCCGGCGCAGGAGCGGGAGCAACCTCGGGAGCGACCTCGGCGGTGGCGCTCGCCTGCGCGCCGCCAACCACGCGATCGCCCAGGATATAGGCATTCCCCTGCGCGGTCACCTTAAAGCCCGGCACGCGCAGCTTGGCCGCCGTGGCGGCATCGGCCTTGCCCGAAAGCAGCGTGATAAGCGCTTCGCCCTCCAACGCGGCGGCGGTGAGGGTCACCTCCACCGGGCCATTGAGCTTCAAGCGCCCCACCTTCAAGGGCAGCGCGCCCAGCTCCAGATCCACCCCGCCATCGAGCTCAAGGGGTCCGCGTAGCGTCACGCTTGAGAGGTTCGAGATTGAGAGCCCGGCCATATAGCCCTTCTGCTTGGGCAGCGTGAGCTTCACCGCGCCGCCGAAGGTGTCATCCCCCGGCGTGAGCGTCAGCCATGTGCCATCGGCCAGAAGGCGGCCGGAGAAGTCGGCCAGTTGCCCGTTCACGGCCACGCGGCGGCAGGGCTGACTGCCGGAGGTGTGGCGCGGGAAGCGTAGTTCGCCCTCGCCGCGCAGGGCGTCGGTCACCTTCACATCGCTCGACCAGGTGGTGGCGAATTCGAGGGTCGCCCCCTTGGCGATGGAGAGCTCGGCGTAGTCGCGCGAGCGGTTCTTCTTTTGGTTGATGCGCAGCGAGCCGCCGGTGACCACAATCGAGAGCGGCGGACTATCCTTGGTGCCATCGAGGACAATCTCCTCGGCTCCGGAGCCGCTCTTGCGGTAGGTGCCGCAGGAGAGGAACTCCTGCGGCGTCACCGCGCCAAGGGCAGCGGCGAACAACCCCGCCAGCAGCGCCACGCTGCCAAACTTGCAAAGCCTCATGCCTCGGGTTCCTTACAGGAAGACTTCGGTGGTGACCTTGCCCTGCCAGCAGGGCGGGAGCTTCGTCACGCCAAAGAGGCGGCAGAGCGTGGGCGCGGTGTTGATGGTGTCGGTCACGCCCGTGACGGTGTAGCCGCGCTTGATGCCCGGGCCCACAATGCCCCACGGCACCACCATCTCCTCCGTGGTCACGCCACCGTGACCGTGCCCCACGCCACCGTGGTCGGTCAGGAAGAGGAAGTGAGTGCCCTCAAAGAGCCCCTCGGCCTTCATCTGCTCGAGGAGCTTGCCGATGGCCACGTCAGCCTCCTCGATGGAGGTGATGTACTGCGGGCTCATCCAGGCGTGGCGGTGCCCGGCGTGGTCGGTGTGAACGCTATAGAGGAAGACAAGCGTGGGGTCGTTGCGGTTGGCCTTCAGGAAGGCCAGGGCCTTGGCGTAGCTCTCGGCATAGGCGTCATTCTCCTCATAGAAGGCCTCGTCGAAGTGCTTCTGGTTGTAGGGGTTGATAAGCGGGCGCCAATTCCAGTAGAAGGCGGTCTTCATCCCCGGCACCTGCTCCTTGAGCACCTGGAAGACC
>JBJEVY010000089.1:0-17770 GCA_051884775.1 Candidatus Spyradenecus sp.
GTGGCGGGGCTGAAGGCCTACAAGCAGCGGCTGATTGCCGATGTGGTGACCGGCCAAAGGAGGGTGCCGTGAGCGCGAGAGAAGCGCAGGAAGGCAAGGCGCTTGGGGGCAAGACGCTGGAGGGCAAGCCGCTAACGATCCACCACTGGGCGCGCAGTGTCCCCGGCTTGCCGCAGGGGGCCGGGTATGCTACCCTATGCTTATGACCACGCAACACTATAGCAAGCTCTTCGCCTTCATCTGGAACATTGCCAACGACGTGCTTGTCCACGCCTTTGAGAAGGGCGACTACAAGAAGATTATCCTCCCCTTTATGGTGCTTCGGCGCTTGGATGTGCTCTTGGAGGCCACGAAGGCGCAGGTGGCCGAGCGGCGGGCCTTCTGCGATGCCAACCACCTGCCCTACGAGCAGTTCCTGCCGTTGGTGACTGGCTACCCCTTCTACAACACCTCGGCCTTCACGATGGCTACGCTCAAGAACGAGATTGACCCCCAGCGCCTGAAGATGAATGTCTTTGAGTACTTCAACGGCTTCTCGCCCGATGTGCAGGACATCATCGACAAGTTCCAGCTGCGCCATTGGGTCGATGCCCTCACGAGCAAGGATCGCCTGGGCTCCATCCTCGAAAAGTTCACCGACTCTTCCATCAACCTCTCCATCAAGCCCGTGCTCGACGACGAGGGCCGCGAGCTCCTCCCCGCCCTCGACAACCACACGATGGGTACCATTTTCGAGGAGCTCCTCCGCCGCTTCAACGAAGAGAACAACGTCACCGAGGCCGGTGAGCACTTCACGCCGCGCGATTATGTCCGCCTCCTCGCCCGCCTGGCCGTCGAGCCGGTCAAGGACGCCCTCAAGCCCGGCACTTACTCCATCTACGATGGCGCCAGCGGCACCGGCGGCATCCTCACCGTGACCCAAGAGGTCTTTGCCAAGGTCGCCCGCGAGACCGGCAAGACCATCAACACCCTCATCTTTGGCCAGGAGCTGCAGGACGACACCTACGCCACCTGCAAGGCCGACCTGATGATCTCGGGCACCATCAAGAAGTTCACCTACAACGCCGGCGCCGGAGACCGCCAGTACATCGCCTGC
Organism: Candidatus Spyradenecus sp.; assembly: GCA_051884775.1. GTDB lineage: Bacteria > Verrucomicrobiota > Kiritimatiellia > RFP12 > DVOR01 > Spyradenecus. The sequence continues at coordinate 1,097 of JBJEVY010000089.1, forward strand.
GGCTCGACCATCAGCCAGGATGGCCACGCCGGCGAGCAGTTCGACTTCTGCGTGATGAACCCGCCCTTCGGCACCCCCTGGAAGGAGGACCTCAAGAACTGGGGCCTGGGCGACAAGAAGGAGATCCGCGACCCGCGCTTCTTCCGCGGCGAGATGAGCTTTGTCCCCGATATTGGCGACTGCCAGATGCTCTTCTTGGCCAACAGCCTCAGCCGCCTGAAGGAGGGTGAGCTCGGCACGCGCATCGTCGAGGTGCACAACGGCTCCTCGCTCTTTACCGGCAACGCCGGCGGCGGCGAATCGAACCTCCGGCGCTACATCCTCGAGAACGACCTCCTCGAGGCCATCATCGCCATGCCCGAGAAGGATTTCTACAACACCGGCATCGGCACCTACATCTGGATCGTCACCAACCGCAAGGAGCCCCGCCGCCGCGGGAAGGTCCAGCTCATCGACGCCACCGCCATCGCCACCCCCCTCAAGAAGAACCTCGGCGAGAAGAACTGCGAAACCAGCGAGGCTGATTGCGACCGCCTCCTCGCGCTCCTGCAGAACTTCGAGGAGACCCCCCAATCCAAGATCTTCCCCAACGAGGCCTTCGGCTACTGGGAGGTCCCCGTCCTACGCCCCAAGCGCGATGCCGAGGGCAAGCTCCTCCTTAAGAAGGGCAAGCCCATCCTCGCCAAGGCGCGCAATGAAGTCGAGCAAATCCCCCTCACCTACCCCGGCGGCATCGCCGCCTTCTACGCGCAGGAGGTCCAGCCCTACGACCCCGAAGCCACCTTCGGCGAGCCGGTCATCGGCTACGAAATCTCCTTCACCAAGCACTTCTACAAACCCGTCACCCTCCGCCCCTCCGAAGCCATCGCCGCCGACATCACCGCCCTCGAAGCCCAAACCCAACACCTCCTCAAGGAGATTCTGGGATGACCTATAACTGGCAACAGGCAGCCTGGCCCAAGGTGACCGTGAACAAAGCGGCGCTTCGCGAAGAACTCAAGGCCTTTGAGACGGCGCTCGGCCATGTGAAACAGGCATTTCTGCGGCAAATGGATGCCAAGGCAGTTGCCGTTGCAATGGTGGATGAGGCTATTGAGACCAGCTCCATCGAAGGCGTTCGCGTAGATGAAACCGTTGTGATGTCATCTATTTGCAAAGCGCTGGGAATGCCGACAATCCCGCTCGGCTTTGCCCGAGATGCCCGATCCGAAGGCGTGGCGCAGATGGTACTCGCGGTCAAGCGTGATTGGCATAAACCGATTGGTTCGGCGTTGCTTCTTGACTGGCATAAGGCGTTGCTAGCAAACGACAATCGCGGGCTGACCGTGGGTGCATTCAGAAAGCACCCCGTGCAGGTCATTCGCCGGAATGCCTACGGAGAAGCAGAGGTGATGTTTGAGGCTCCGCCGAGCGAACAAGTGCCACGGGAGATTGCTGCATTCTGCAGAAAATGGCGTAGCCTTCGGAATACGCCTGCAACGATTGCGTTAAAGGCTGCGCTGCTGCATCCGCACTTCGAATCGATCCACCCATTCGATGACGGCAACGGCCGCGTTGGGCGTGCGCTCGTTGCGAAGGCCCTCGCCGAGGGCCTTGGGATGGATGTGGTGTTGCCAGTCTCGACGGTCATTATGCGGCACCGAAAGGCCTATTACAGGGAGATCCATCTCGCTTCGCAATCCCTCGACTGGACAAACTGGGCCAAATTCTTTATTCCTATCTTGACCGAAACGCTGATAGACTTCGTCTCTGCGGCAAAGTTCGTCACGGCGAAGAGTGCCTTTCTCGTACGGTACGAGCAGCTTGTGACCGAGCGGGCGCGAAAGGTCTTTCTACGGCTCTTTCGCGACGGTCCAAAGGGAGTGGCAGCCGGTCTCTCTGCCGCAAAGTGGATGCGGATGACGAAGGTCTCAAAACCAACGGCAACGCGAGATCTGGCTGAGTTAGTTTCCCTCGGGGCCATTATTCCAGAGGGCGAGAGCGTGGCAACACACTATCGACTGAACTTCGACCTCCCAGAATCACCGCATGAGCCGCTTTCTGACCCGATAAATGACCCGATAAAGCACGCGGTTCTCACCGTTGTTGAACAGCAGCCGGGGTGCCAACGCGAACAGATTGCGCAGGCCGTAGGTAAAAGCGTAGAAACCGTCAAGCGCGCAATTGCCGCACTCATCGCCGCTGGCAGGATTGAACATCGTGGCAGTAAAAAGACCGGCGGCTATTTCGCCGTGGAGGTGGCGCAATGAGCAACGCCCCGAACGCCCCCCGCTACCCCGCCTACAAACCCACCAATATCCCCTGGTGCCCCGAAGTGCCCGAAGCGTGGGAGGTGAGGAGATTTCGAACTCTCTATGGATTCGGCAAGGGGCTTCCTATTACTAAGGCGGACTTAAAGGAATCGGGAGTCGCCGTCATCAGTTATGGGCAAATCCACGCCAAAACAAACACGGGCGTAACATTAGACCGCGCGTTATTGCGCTATGTGTCAGAGGAGTTTTTGACAACGGCTCCTCAAAGCCTCTTGTGCCCAGGTGATATGGCTATTGCAGACACCTCTGAAGATCTTGAAGGGTGTGGAAATGCGGTGTTAATGGATTGTAAGGAGCAGGTTTTTGCAGGGTATCACACTATTATTGCCCGGATTCGGGATGCGCGTAATGCCAAATATCTAGCGTATGTGTTTCGTTCACAGGCTTGGCGGGAACAGGTGCGGCATTCGGTCCACGGCGTAAAGGTCTTTAGTATAACTAAGACAATCTTGGCCTCAACCGCGCTTCCCCTTCCCCCTCTTCCCACTCAGCGGGCGATTGTGGCCTACTTGGATGAGAAGTGCGGGAAGATTGATCGGCTGGTGGCGGCGAAGGAGCGCGAGGGCGCGCTGCTGCGGGAGTTGAAGCAAGCGGTCATCGCCGAGGCCGTCACCCGCGGCATCCGCCCCCACCGCCTCCGCCCCGCCAACATCCCCTGGCTCCCCCAAATCCCCGAAGCGTGGGAGGTGAAGCGGGCAAAGTTTCTATTCAGGCGGGAGCAACGGCCTGTTTGTGAAGGGGATGAGATTGTAACCTGCTTTCGTGATGGCCAGGTAACGCTTCGCAAGAATCGGCGCACTTCTGGGTTCACAGAAGCAACCGATTATTCGCATTACCAAGGCATTCGCAAGGGTGATTTGGTTATTCACCAAATGGATGCTTTCGCGGGAGCGTGCGGTGTCTCCGATTCGGATGGAATGGGAACGCCGGTGTTGAGCGTTTGTAGGCCTGTTGACCCTCGGGATAATGCGGAGTATTTTGCCTTTGTGGTGCGTTTGATGGGGTGGAACAAGTTTATTCTGTCGCTCGCGCGTGGCATTCGTGAGCGGTCGACGGATTTTAGGTATGAGACCTTCGCCAAACAGCTTCTTCCCGTTCCTCCGCCTGCTGAACAGGCCGAGATTGTGGCGTATTTGGAGGCGCGGTGCGGGAAGATTGACGCGGCCGTGGCGGGGCTGGAGGCCTCGGTGGCGGGGCTGAAGGCCTACAAGCAGCGGCTGATTGCCGATGTGGTGACCGGCCAAAGGAGGGTGCCGTGAACGCGAGAGAAGCGCAGGAAGGCAAGGCGCCGGAGGGCAAGGCGCAGGAGGGCAAGGCGCAGGAGGGCAAGACTCTTAGTGAGGAGGCGCCTCGTGGCGGGGCGCCGGAGGGCAAGGCGCCGGAGGGCGGGGCGCCGGAGGGCGGGGCGCCGGAGGGCAAGGCGCCGGAGGGCAAGGCGCTGGAAGGCAAGGCGCTGGAGGGCAAGGCGCTGGAGGGCAAGGCGCTGGAGGGCAAGACTCTTAGTGAGGTGGCGCCTCGTGGCAAGGCGCTGGAAGGCAAGGCGCCGGAAGGCAAGGCGCTGGAGGGCGGGGCGCCGGAAGGCAAGGCGCCGGAGGGCGGGGCGCCGGAAGGCAAGGCGCCGGAGGGCAAGGCGCTTAGTGAGGAGGCGCCTCGTGGCGGGGCGCTGGAGGGCAAGGCGCTGGAAGGCAAGGCGCTGGAAGGCAAGGCGCTTCGTGAGGAGGCGCCGGAGGGCGGGGAGCTTAGTGAGGAGGTGCGTGATGCTTGAAACTAAGCGTCTTGCCCAACAGTGCTGGCGGCTGCCAGGCTTCGATTATGCCCGGCCTTATTTCTATATGGTGACGCTGAAGCGGCTGAAGGGGCTGGAGGCGCTATCGGCACTTGTTGCGCCCGGGCGGTGCCAGATGAATGCGATCACGAAGGCGTTTGTGCATATCATTCGCACCTTTCATCAGCACCTGGCGGGGCTGGAGCCGATTACGTGTTTCTCGGTGATGCCCGATCACATTCACCTGCTCATCAAGATTGCCGGCGAGGTGGAGGAGGGCTCTTTTGCCTTCCACAGCTGCGGCACGCCACTGGAAAGTTATGTCGAGGCCCTGATGGCGGCGTTGTCGCGGGCGTATTGGGAGGTGTGCGCGAAGGCGGGTGATGCGAATGCAAAGCGCATGGTTGAGCAGGCGCGAGGGGAAACGAAGCGTTTTGCCTGCGTCTTTTCCGCGGATTGGCACGATTGGATTGTCAAGTGCGCGGGGCAGCTGGAAACGTTTACGCGCTATGTTCGCGAAAATCCTGCGCGCAGTTGGTTTCGGCAGAGCCACCGGGCCTTCTTTCAGCGGGTGAACGCGGTTGAGTTTCTTGGGCGGAAGTGGTTTGGCTATGGCAATGCGGCGTTGCTGGCGCTGCCGGTGCTGGAGCCTTTCCGCTGTTCTCGCCGGTGGGTTGAAGGGGGGCGGGAATGGTGCGAGGCGCTCGCGCGCGCCAAGCGTCTGGGGCCGGGAGGCGCAGGCGTTTCCACCTTTATGAGCCCGTGCGAGAAGGCGTGCGGACGGGCGCTGGGCCTTTCGGGCGGGCGCTGGGTGGTGCTTTGTCCGGAGGGCTTTGGCGAGCACTGGCATCCTGCGCGGCAGCACGAGCGCTTCTGCGCGCAGGGGCGTATGCTTTATCTTTCGCTTTGGCAAGCAACGGGGCGTGAGCCGAGCCGGGCGGAGTTGTATCAACGTTGCCACGAGATGGGCGACTGTATTGTTGCGGGGTTGCCCTCGCAAGTGATGGAGGCACTATGAACACCAATCTGCAAGAGCAGGGGCTGGAGGCGCTGATTGTGGCGCACTTGCGCGAGGTGAATGGCTATGTGGAGGGCACGAGCGCGCAGTATGCCAAGGAGGAGGCATTGGTCAAGGAATGGCTGGAGGGCTTTCTGCGCGCCACGCAGCCGGAGAAGGTGGCGCGCACGCTCTGTTTCGCGAGCGCCTCGGAGCGCGCGAAGTTCTATCAGCGGCTCTGCGAGGCGCTTGCCAAGCGCGGGGTCACCGACCTGCTGCGCAAGGGCTTCGACTTCAACGGCTCGACCTTCGACCTCTATTACCCGCTGCCCAGCGCCCAGAATCCGAGCGCCCAGCGGGCCTACGCGCAGAACTGCTTCGGGGTCATCCGCCAGCTGCACTACTCCACGCGCAAGCCCCATGACGCGCTGGACTTCGCCCTCTTCCTCAATGGTCTGCCGATTGCCACCTTTGAGCTCAAGAACCACTACACCGGGCAGACGGTCAAGCACGCGGTGGCGCAGTATCAGCGCGACCGAACGCCCGAGGGCGAGCCGCTCCTGAAGCCCAAGCGCTGCGCGGTGCACTTTGCGGTGGATGATTGCGAGGTGTGGATGTGCACCGAGCTCACGGGCGCGAAAGCGAGGTTTATGCCCTTCAATCGCGGGGTGGATGGCGGCGCGGGCAACCCGGTCATCCCGGGCAAGACGATGACGAGCTACCTGTGGGAGGAGATCCTCACCAAGCCCTCGCTCTCGAACATTCTCGAGAACTTCGCGCAGGTGGTCGCGAGCGAGGCGGGGTCGGCGAGCAAGCGCCAGGAGCGCGTCATCTGGCCGCGCTACCATCAGCTCGACGCGGTGCGGCGACTCTTGGCGCAGACGGCGACCGAGCCGGTGGAGCGCAAGTTCCTGATTCAGCACTCGGCGGGGTCGGGCAAGTCGAACACCATCACGTGGCTGGCCTACCAGTTGGTGCTGCTGCAGCGCGCCCATGGCGGGGCCTGCTTCGATTCTATCATCGTGGTCACCGACCGCGTGAACCTCGATAAGCAGATTCGCGACAATCTCAACGCCTTTGCCCGCCTCCAGAACCTCGTGGGCTGGGCCGACACCTCCGAGAAGCTGCGCGAGCTGCTGCAGGGCGGCAAGAAGATTGTCGTCTCGACCATCCATAAGTTCTCCTTCATTCTCGACGAGATTGGCTCCTCGCTCAAGCACAAGCGCTTTGCCATCATCATCGACGAGGCGCACTCCAGCCAGACTGGCGAGATGGCCTCCAACCTCGCCGCGAGCGTCTCGGGCAGTCTGGGCGAGGAGGCCGAAGATACCGAGGATAAGATCTGCCGCCTCATCCAGGCCCGCAAGCTGGCCAACAATGCCAACTACTACGCCTTCACCGCCACGCCCAAGAACAAGACCCTGGAGATGTTCGGCGAGCGCTGCGCGGATGGCACCTTCCGGCCCTTCCACGAGTATACGATGAAGCAGGCGATCGAGGAAGAGTTCATCTTGGACGTGCTGCGCTACTACACGCCCTACCACGCCTACTACGAGGTGGTCAAGAAGGTGGAAGAGGACCCGGTGTTCGACAAGGAGCGGGCGCAAAAGCGCATCCGCGCCTACGTTGAGCAGCAGCCCGAGACCATCCAGGCCAAGAGCCGCATCATCGTTGAGCACTTCTGCACCAAGGTCTTTCGGAAGATTGGCGGACGGGCGCGCGCGATGGTCGTCACCTCCTCCATTGAGCGGGCCATTGCCTACTACCGGGAGATCTCCCGGCTGCTCCTGGCGCGCAAAGAGCAGTTCAAGGCCATCGTCGCCTTCACCGAGAAGGAGATCGGCGGCCAGGTGGTCACCGAAGCCTCGCTCAACGGCTTCCCCTCGGCCGCCATCGAGGCGAAGATGGCCGAAGAGCCCTACCGCCTCCTCATCGTGGCCGACAAGTTCCAGACCGGCTACGACCAGCCGCTGCTGCACACGATGTATGTGGATAAGGCGTTGAGCGACCTGAAGGCCGTCCAGACCCTCTCGCGCCTGAACCGCTCCTGCTCGGGGAAGACGGATACCTTCGTCCTGGACTTCGTCAACGACCCTGAGACCATTCGCCAGGCCTTCCAGCGCTACTACAAGGCCACCCTGCTCGAGGGCGAGAGCGATGTCAACAAGCTCAACGACCTCATTGCGACCATCGAGCGCACCCCCTGCTACACCGAAGCTGACCGCGAGCAGGTGGTGGCGTGCTTCCTCTCGGGCCAAGACGACGACCGCGCGCAGATTGACGCCCTGCTCGATGGCTGCGTCGAGCGCTTTAAGGGCGAACTTGAGGACGAGGCGAAGGTCTGCGTCAAGAGCGCGATGAAGGGCTATTGCCGCATCTACCCCTTCTTCGCGGCCATCATGCCCTACGAAAGCCCCGCCTGGGAGAAGCACTACCTCTTCTATTCCCTGCTCGTGCGCAAGCTCCCAATCCTCCCGCGCGAAGACTTCACCCGGGGGCTCATCGAGGCCATCGACTTCGACAAGTATCGCCTCCAGCAGCTTGAAGAATGCAACATTACCTTGGAGAATGCCAACGCCACCGTCGCCCCCACGCCCGTCGGCACCAGCAACGGCCCGGACAAGGTCAACTTTGACTCCCTCTCGAACATTGTCGAGGACTTCAACAAGGCCTTCGGCGGCATCGATTGGAAGGATGCCGATGAAGTGCGCCGCCAAATCGAGGACCTCCCCCGCCGCCTGGTGCAAAACGACACCTTCGTCAACACGCTGCGCACCGGCGATGACAAGGCCATTATCCTCTTCCACGACCTCATCGAGCAAGTCGTCACCACGATGGGCCAGGAGAAGCTCGAGTTTATGCAGCAATACTTCACCAATGCGCCCTTCCGTGACTTCATCAATGGGCGCGTCTTCCAAGCCTGCCAAACGCGTGTGAACGCCCGCCCCGCCACGCCCCCGAGCTGGCGCGCCTTCAGCGAAGCGCACTCCCCCGGCCTGGCCCTCGCCGCCGAAGATGCATAGCGCGCCTGTGCCGCCCCATAACCTGCCCCTCCCCCAAAGACAAACAAGCCGGAGCGCGAATGCTCACGCTCCGGTGTTTTCTTCCTTCGTTTCCTTTACCGATTACTCCGCGACTGGAGCCGGCGCGAAGTGTAGGAGGAAGCCACCCGCTGGCGCGCACGACACCGTCATCGGCGCCCCGGGGCGATAAGGCAGCGAGGCATAGATATAATCCGTGGCGACCACATCGGAAATCGAACTATCTGTCACCTGCGTGAGGGTGTATGCCGCGCCCTCCTCAAGCCACGGAGGCGTGAAAGTAAAGCTGTGCGCCTGCGTGCCAACGAGCCCGGCCACCCAAACATCGCGCCCCTTCCGGCGAAAGACCAGCAGCCCCCGTTCAGGATCCTCGGAGACCACGGCACGCGTCTCATCAAAGGTGGTTGGGCAAGCGGCGAGGAGGCGCGTAAAGTCAGGCTCACGGCGGTAGGCAGACGGCGCATCGCACAACATCCGCAGGGCCGAATCGTAGGCCAGGAAGAGGGCGGCCTGCCGACAACGCGTGCCCATACTCATCGGCCGATGCGCCTCGGAGCGGAAGTTGGCGCGCTGGGCATTGCGCATCGCGCCGGGCGTGTAATCAGCGCCCCCGGCAAGCAACCGCGTAAAGGCAATCCGCATCTCGTTGGTGACAAAGTCCATGGGTCCGACCCACGTTGCCTGCTCCATCCCAAAGACCCCCTCATAGGAGAGGACATTGGGGAAGGTGCGTGCAAGGCCCGTGGGTTTATGGATGCCGTGGAAGAGAAGCACCAGCCGGTTGCGCGCAGCCACCTCCGCCGTGTGATAGAGAAAACGGGCGACCTCGGCATCATCGCGGTCAAAGAAGTCAATCTTAAAACCGCGGATCCCCAACTTGGCATAGTGCTCAAAGATCTCCTCCTGGCGGCCAATCAGCTGCTGCCAAGTACACCACAGCACAATCCCCACCCCGCGCGCCTTGGCGTACGCCACCAGCCCCGGCAAGTCCACCTCCGGAATCACCTGCGTCACATCCAAGTTCTTCGCCCATCCCTCGTCAATCAGCATATACTCCAGACCATACTCAGCGGCGAAGTCGATATATGTGCGGAACGTCTCCGTGTTGACCCCGGGCTTGAAAGCTGTTCCATCCATCTGGCGAAGTGTCCACCAATCCCACGCTGTCTGCCCAGGCTTCACCCACGAAAAGTCTTCCACCGCCGGCTCAGAGAGCGCCATCACCAAGTCATTGGCATACAGCTCCCCCCAATTCCCCGCCATCATAAAGACGCGCCACGGAAAGGCCCGCGTGCCCGGCGTCCGAACCAAATACGCTGCCCGCTCCGTCACCCGCGAATACCGGTGCGAAGAGCCATCCTGCGCCAACGGCCACCGCGCTTGAACCGCCGTCAACACCACCCCCTCCGCACCTGCGCGCGTCAAGTTCATTCCCGGATAATCCCGCACCTCCGCCTCGCTCACCGACAACACACATCCCGGCACCGAAATCGTCATCGGCAGATAAATTGTCCGCCCAGAGGGCATCTCCTCCGCTTTCGAGCGACTATGCGGGCTCTCCCACCCCTGCTGAAGGTCATCCCCTCTCCACCCCCAAGCGCTATCAACGCACCCATACAACACCTCTGCCTTCGGATTCAGCGCCACCCCAAAGCGCTCATTGCGCACCTCCACCTCTCCAGACATCTCGCCTAACCAACGAAACGCCACCCCCTGATCTGTGGCCACCGCCTCCAACGACAGTCCATTCCCCAATGCAACCCGCGCCCCCACCGCCTCCGAGTCAATCTCAGAACGTTTCGTCCCCAACGGCACCGCGCCACCCAACTGCCGTCTAAACGCCTCCACCTCCCCCGGCCGCCCTGCAGCCGCCACCTCGGCCACCTCCAGCCCAATCTCCTGTGGCGCCAACACCACCTGCTCCCCCCGCGCCACCTGATAGTAAAGCGCCCCCTCTGACTGCGAAATGGTGAGCGTATTCAATCCATTAGGAGAGGTTACACTCAACACCGTTGTCAACACCAATTCCGAAAGCATGGCTTCCTCCTTTCACGGCTTCTTCACGCGCCCGCCCCGCGAAGCGCCAATGCGCAATCCTCAAAGCCAGGCAATCTCTCGTCTTCTGCAAGACACGTGTTCTACTGAACGCCCTCCATTGTAGTCCCTCGCCCACCCCCACACAATCAAAACCTCATCCCACCGCGCCCCTGCATACACCAGAACGCACCCCGCCCCTTGAAGGACTTAGCGGCGAGTCGAGGGGCCTTGCGCTTGCGTTTCGCGGGGTGAATGGTTTATAATGCGGGTGTATTAGCGAGGAGTTCAAATGATGGCAGAGCAAGCGCAAGTGAACATTGTTTGCCTTAAGTGGGGCAAGCGTTATCCAGCGTCGTTTACAAACATTCTGTATGCCTCGGTGAAGCGGCATTTGCACCGGCCGTTCCGGTTCGTCTGCTTTACGGATAACCCTGCAGGGCTGGCAGAGGGCATTGACGCGCAGCCGTTGCCCGAGTGCCCCGGAGAGGCGGTACTCGCGCAGGGGCCGTGGCCGAATATCTTTGTGAAGCTTTGCCTCTTCCGCGATGGGCTGGCCGGGCTACAGGGGCCCACGCTCTTCTTTGATGTGGATGTGGTGATTCAGCAGGATATCGATTGCCTCTTTGATTACCTGCCCGGGAAGTTCTGCATCATTCACAACTGGGTGGAGCGGCGCAAGCGCATCTTCCGGCGCCGGCCGAAGATTGGCAACTCCTCGTGCTTCCGCTTTGAGGCGGGGAAGAGCAACTACATCTACGAAACCTTCCTGCGCGAGATGGCCGAGGCGGTCGACCACAGCAAGTATCCCACCGAGCAGGCCTTTATGACGCACGCTGCCGGCGAGGTCCACTGGTGGCCCGAGCAGTGGATCAAGAGCTTTAAGCGCACCTGCGTGCTTCTCTTCCCGCTGAATCTTTTCCTGACGCCGCGCAAGCCGAATACGCGCGTCTTGGTCTTCCACGGCAACCCCGATCCGGACCAGGCTGTGGCCGGTTTCTGGGGCAAGAAGCGTCACCATGCCGTTCGCCCCTGCCGCTGGATTTTGGAAGACTGGCACGAATAACGGCGAGAGATGATAGAAAGCAAACAAGACCATGAGTAAGTCTTTTGAGTTGGAGGGCACCGTGAAGGTGCTGATGGATTTGGTCACCTTTCAGAGTGGCTTCCGCAAGCGCGAGTTTGTGGTGACCGAGGAGGATGACCGCTATCCGCAGGATATTAAGTTCGCGGTGGTGCAGAACAACTGCGCGCTCCTGGATAGTTTCAAGCCCGGCGATAAGGTGCGCGTCACCTTCTCCCTGCGCGGCAACCTCTATAAGGAGCGCTATTACACCGACCTGCAGGCCTTCAAGATCGAGCGCCTGGATGTCGATGGCTCCTCGTCCGAGCCCATTCCTCAGCCGCCGGAGGACTTTGTGGCGGATACGGTGACGGATGACGACATGCCCTTCTGAGGTGGAAGCGTTAACGTTGGGGCGACTTCTGGAAGCGGGAGTCGCCTATTTGTGCCGCCACGGGATTGCCGCGCAGGAGGCGCAGGTCCAAGCTGAAATCTTGGTGGAGGAGGCGCTCGGCATCCGCGCGCCGGGCTTGGCGTTGCGCCGCAACGAGCGCGTGGAGGAGGCTGTGGTGGCGCGGCTGCGGCAGGACTTTTGCCGTCTGGCCGCCGGCGAGCCAGTGCAGTATGTGGTCGGCCACTGGCCCTTTCACGCGATTGAGTTGAAGACCGATCGGCGCGCGTTGATTCCGCGGCCGGAGACAGAGGAATTGGTTGAACGCGTGTTGAAGAGTGCGCAGTGGCGCGAGGCGCGCGCGGTGGCGGATATTGGCACGGGCACGGGGGCGATTGCCCTCTCCTTGGCGGCGGCGGCACGGCGCGAAGGGCGGAAGGTGGCGGTTACGGCGGTGGATCTCTCGCCCGAGGCGCTGAGCTTGGCGCGGGAGAATGCGCAGGCGTTGGGGCTGAGCGAGGCGGTCGACTTTGTGGAGGGAAATGGGGCGAGCGGGCTGGCGCCGGGGGGCTTTGATTTGGTGGTCTCCAACCCACCCTACATTGCCTCGGCCGAGGTCGATGCGCTGCCGGCGCTGATTAAGAATCACGAGCCGCGCTTGGCGCTTGATGGCGGGGCCGACGGTCTGGAGATGTTGCGGCAGTTGGTGCTGGATGTGGCCCTGGCGTTGCGGCCGGGCGGGCGGCTCTTCCTGGAGATTGGCGACGATCAGGGGTTGGCCCTGCGGCGGCTCTTGGAGTGCGCCGGCTATACGCGGGTGGTCGTGGCGCGCGACTTTGCCGGGCACGACCGTTATGCAGAGGGCGAACTGCCGTGAGGCCGCGCAGGCCCCCGCCCCAACCCTTGCCGCAGGCACCGTTGCGCCGGGCGATGGAGGCGTTCGTGGCCGAGCAACTGCCGCGCCTGCGTGCGCAGGCGGTGCCGCCGGGGCGCTACCCAGAGGTCACGCTGCTGATTTACGCCTTCCCGCAGGGCGCGGAGGCGGCGGCGTGGGAGCCCTTCGAGTTTGCCATCCGGCAGAGCTGGGCCGTGCTCGGGGCGATGAAGACGGTGGTGGTGGTGCCGGCGCAGGCCGCCGTGCCCGAGGGCTTGGCGAGCCTCGCGGGGGTGGAGCTCCAGCGCGAGCCCACCCTTCTGCCCGGGCAACTGGAGACGATGAATGCCGACTGCCTTCGGCGGCTCCACCGGCGCTTTACCACGCGCCACGTGCTGATTATCCAGGCCGATGGCTGGCCGATGCGCGATGAGCTGGGGCGCTTTCTGCGCTATGACTACGTGGGCGCGCCCAATGTCACGCCCGGATGGCGCGCTTGGGTGGCCGACGCCTTGGCGCTGACGGTGCTCAATGGCGGCTTTTCCCTGCGCTCGCACCGCCTTTGCCGCGCGGCGGCGGGGCTCGCACCCCTGGCGCGCTATTTCCCGGAAGACCACCTCCTCTCGCGTCTGCGGCCGCTCTTTCGTTTTCCCTCGGCGGCGGAGGCGCGCGGCTTTAGCGAGGATTGTCTGGATGGCCTGCTCCCGCCCGCAGTGGCGGCCAACCCGATGGGCTTTCATCGCGCGAGCACCTTTGCCGCGCTCTACGCGCGCCCCGCGCCGTTGACGGTGGTGAGCGTGGTGCGCGATTGGGCGTGCTACCGCCGCTGTATCGAGCACAATCCCTTCCTGCGCGCGGCCCGCCGCGTGGTCTTCGATAACACCTGCGAGAACCGGTCGATCCCCGAGCGCTATAACGCCTTCCTGGACAAGATGCCCCCCGACACCGGCTGGATTCTCTTCGCGCACGAGGACTTTGAGGTGCGCGAGGACCCGCTGCCGTTGCTCGCGCGGCGCAATCCGCTCTTCCCCTGCGGTCTCATCGGCTCGCGCATCGTCGCCGGGTTGCTGATCCTACCCTTTGGCACCCTCACCGACTCGGCGCGCGATGGCTCGCGCTTCCACATCAACACGCCGCCGCTCCCCTATGGCACGCTCCTGGGCAACCACGCCGAGAATACCGACTGCTGCGCCCTCTTTGTCCACGCCGATGCCATCCGCGCCTGGGGACTGCGCTTCGACCCGAATTGCCCCTGGGATCTTTACGTCGAGGACCTCTGCTTCCAGTTCCTCTGCCGCAGTGGCCACACCATCAGCATCCTCCCGCTGCGCGCCCACCACTTCTCGCGCGGGAACCCCGGCTCGGAGCGTCTCAAGGCCGTGGAGCGCTACCTCAACCAGAAGTACCAGGCCCACTGCTTCGCCGGCGGCACCTGCGCGCTCACCATCGGCCGCCGCCCCACCCTTCGCCTCCGCCTCTGCCACAGCGCCCTCTTCACCCTCTGGCGCGCGTGGCGCAAGTTGCGATACGGTTCGGAGGCCTAGGGGAATGAGGGGGGAGGCTTAGGGGTTGAGGCTGGGTGGTTGGGGGCGTGGAACGCGCCACCCCGGCCGAAGCGCCCGGCGGGCACTTCGGCAATGACGCCCTCCCCCAAAAACGGCCGCGGGGGAGAGAGACCCGCGGCCGTGGTGTATCTTGTTTAGGAGTTGTCTTAGGAGTCTTCCTTAGGAGTTTGCGTTTTTAGAGGGGTGGGCGCGAGCGGTGTGGCAGGCTTGTCCGTCGCGGCTACGCGCCCTGTCGACTGTCAACTGTCGACTGTCGCCTTAAAAGGTGTAGGAGAGGGAGAGACCGGCGTAGCCGACGAAGTCATCGCTGCCCACCGCATCGCGGATGGAGGCATCGAGCTGCTGGTGGCAGCCGATGTAGGGGGTGATCTCCAGACCCTTGATGGGCGCGTAGGTGAGCTCGAGCCGGGCGTAGCCATCGCGCAGGAGGAAGGTGTCGGGGGATTTCTCGTTCTCTTCATACCAGTCGCCGAAGTCGCAGGCATTGCGCTCCTTGTTGCCCATGCCGACACCGACGATCGGGGTGAGGGTCAGGGTCTCTTCCTCCAGACCGAGGGCGGTGCCGAGGTCGAAGGTGTGGCGGAGGTCGAAGGTGGCGTAGAGGGCGCCCTTGCCGTCGTTGGGCCCCTCGGCACCTTGGCGCGCGAGCTGGTACTCCAGGGCCAGGGTGGGCACAAGCCAGTAGTCGGGGGCGGAGATCTCGAAGTTGAGCCACTGGGTATCGGGGTTCTCGAACTCCTCGGCGGGCTTCTTGCAGGCGCGGGGGTGATATTCGTAGGTGTAGTTCAGCGAGGTCTCGAGCTTCGAGCCGATAAGGTCCGCAGACTTCCAGGTGCGCGAGAGGGTGATGCCAGGGGCGAGCTCCTGGTACTTGTAGCGGCGGTCGTTGTAGCCGCCCTCCTTGGCGCCGTAGTTGGTGGCATCGAAGATTGCCTCCACACCGAGGGCCAGGGTGAACCACTCCTCGTGCCCAAAGGCGACTTCAGCCGAGGGGGTGAGGATGGCGTGCGGGTTGTCGATGAGGCCGTAGGTCAGCTGCTTGGTGCAATAGTCCAAGCCAATCGTGGTCTCAAAGCCCCAGCTGGGGGCTTCTTCGAGTTCGGCGGGGACTTCGCTCGGCGCGGCCATCAGCGGCACGGCGGCCAGACCCAGGAGAAACAAGGCGGGGAGGCGGGGAGATGAACGCATGGGTTGTGTCCTTTCGGGGTTGTTTTTAGAGAAGACTAACTGCGAGGTTCAAGAAAAAGGGCAATAGGAGCCCTAGGCGCACACGGCGAGTGTGCAGTGAGTGTGATGTTTGGAGGGGTTAGGAAGTGCGGCGGCCTTCGGGCGAGACGGGTGCGCGTACACCCGGAGGCCGCCAGCGGTTTAGAGCACGAGCTTGACCTTCAGCTTGCGCCCGAGGCCGTAGAAGAAGGCGGCGGTGGCGGCAAGGAAGGCGCAGGCCACGGCAATCCAGGGCAGCGAGTGGCCGGTGGTCACTTGGAAGTAGAGCGTGGCCACGCACCAGCCCAGCAGCGTCAGGTAGCCGAAGAGGATGGAGGAGAAGGCCACGCCAATCTCGCGGATGATGGTGGCGATGGCGGCCAGGCACGGCACGTAGAGCAGCACGAAGAGGAGGTAGGCGAAGGCGCGGTTGGGGTCGCGGTCGAACTTCCGCCGCAGCACCTCCATTAGCCCGGCATTCTCTTCCTCCTCCTCGCCTTCGTCGACGAAGAGACCCTTGAGCGCCGCGGGCACGGTGGCGATTGCTTCGCCCACGCCCGCCTTGAAGCTCGCCCGCGCCTCGGCCCAGCTTGCCGCGCGCTCGGCCTCTTCTGCCTCCACTTCCTTGCTAATCGCGTAGAGGGAGTTGAGCGAGGAGACCACCTGTTCCTTGGCGAAGAGGCCGACGATGAGGGCCACCGAGCCCTGCCAGTTGCTCCGCTCCACGCCCATCGGCGCAAAGACCGGCGAGATGGCGCGCCCAACGAACTCGATGGCGGAAATCTCCTCGGCCTCGGCGGCGGGTTCGACCGCCTCAACGGTCGGCGCGGGCGCCTCGGCGAAGGGGCTCTTGAAGGTAATCTTATCGCAGATGCTCAGGAAGAGGACCATCACCACCAGCACCTTGCCGGCGCGGAAGATGAAGCGGGCCAGGCGCTCCCACGCCTGCTTGAGCACCGTCCCGGCGCGCGGGATGTGGTAGAGCGGCAGCTCGAGCACGAAGGGCGCCGGGTCGCCCACGAAGAGCGTCCACTTCAAGAGCAGCCCCGTCAAGACCGCCAGCACAATGCCGCACAGGTAGATGGCAAAGACCATCGCCCCCGAGGCCGCCCCGAAGAAGGCCGCCCCAAAGAGCGCATAGACGGGCAGCCGCGCGCCGCAGCTCATAAAGGGCGTCATAAAGATCGTCAGCAGGCGGTCGCGGCGGTTGGAGAGGGTGCGCGTGGCCATAATGGCCGGCACCGTGCAGCCAAAGCCCACGAGCATCGGCACAAAGGCGCTGCCCGGCAGCCCCAACAGGCGCATAAAGCGATCCATCACGTAGGCCGCGCGGGCCATATAGCCCGAGTCCTCCAAGAGCGAGAGGCCCAGGAAGATGAAGAAGACCGGCGGAATGAAGGTCATCACCGTCTGCACGCCGGTGCCC
>JBJEVY010000090.1:0-4751 GCA_051884775.1 Candidatus Spyradenecus sp.
CTTACGAATTCACCCCGCCGCAAGGCGCATTGCCCTCCATTAATACATAGCATCCTCGTTAACCTCTTGTGATATACTGTATCGCGTTATGGGAGAGCCATAACACTTTATTTTGCACTTTGTGCAAACCTGTTGCTTTAACCGAAACCTGAGAAATTTCACCTAATAGGCAACGTGTTTGGCGAGGTGTGCCGTTATGGTACGCCTTCGTCCGCATATCTATTAGGGGGCTTTCTCAGGGCCTCGGTTAAGGTATGTGGAGAAGGCGTCCTTTTATGCGGTCAATAATGAATACAGTGAAGTCGCTTGCTCACCTATTGAGCAAGTTGCGGAATGGTTTACGTCTGGGCGAGGCATATCTCACCCTCTTCCCCATCGTGGTGGTGAGCACCGTTTGGCTAACAATGCTCGCTGGAGGCCGGTTGGTGGGGGCACACTGGTGGGGAAGTTTAGGAATCATGGCACTTTGGGTTGGATTAAAACGGGGGTACACGCGCGCAGCAAAACTCCAGGCTATCGCGTGGGTTGTATTATTCTTGATTAGCATCTGGGTTTGGTCGGGAGTGTCATTGAGTGGCACCTCCATCACATCTGCAGCCTATCAAGAACCGGGCATTCGGTTGTTAGTGGCAGGGTGGAACCCACTCCGCGAAGCAACACCCGAAGCCGTGGAATCGGCGATGGGAGCTCCTACCTGGAGCTATCGTCCGTGGCATTTGCTTTTCATCCCCAAAAGTGTTTGGGTCTTTAATGCGGCGGCGTATGGATTTACACGCACCCCCTTCAATCCACAATTCCCGCTCTTCTGTTTCCTACTGGTAAGTTGCTTGGCCGAGGCGTGGAGACTCTTTCGAGGGGTCTCGACTGGAATCCGCGCACTCCTGTTGTTGGCCTTGTGGTGGAACGCGCCAGGGGTAGATCTCTGCGTTGACTCTGCAGTCTATTTTGGCGGTATCATGCTCCTCTCGGCGATGGCCCGAAGGATTCGTGGAGAACATGAGACGGGACAGAGCTTGGTATGCGGTAGTTTCTGGATGATTTGCGCCAAGCAACCGGGAATGCTCGCCTGCGTAGTCTTTTGGGGACTTTTCCTGCCCGTGATGTGGCGGCGGGGAGGTTGGCAAGCGATGCAGAAGATATTTGTACAGGGCACCATCGTAGCCGGGCTCGCTACGCTCGCATGTCTTTCGCCCTACTGGACTGCATGGCGAGACTACGGGCATCCGCTCTATCCCGCATGGACGACAGATCCAAAGCGTTTTCCATCCCACGATGTGACCGTAGACTTCAAGATGGCGAATGAAGATGCCGAATCGATGGGGCACTTCGGGAGTTTCTGCAACGCCTATCTCTCACCATTGCTGACCCAGGCCTACTATCGTTGGAGACTAGACAAACCGAACTTCTTCCCTTTCCGGGAGACATGGAAACAGACTTCTGGCGAAGAGTCTCCGCGCCCTTATCCTCTACCGAATAAAGAGCGCTGGCTTCTCTTAGGTTCATTAGTGCTTCTTCTTTATAAAGGTCGCCCAGAGGAGCGCTTTGTTGTTTGGGCTATCATCGGCGCACTCTTCCTCTACCCTGCCACACATATGGGATATTTACGCTATCAACCCTGGTTCGTGATGATGGAGTATTTGGCCTTTACAAGAGCGCTTGTTTTGGCCAACGGACGGTGGCCGCGTATGACACGGTTGAGCGTGGGGCTCCTTGGAGGCCTCTGGGTGGCACGTATTGGCATCATCACCGGAACAGGGGTCTGCGCTGGAATCGACCAGGTCTTTGCCCTACAATCATATCTTTCTCAGACTGCGCCAGAGGCAATCTATAGTTGCATTTGGACTGGGGATTTGGCTCAAAGTTACGAAACACAAAAGTGGTCACCGGAGGCTTTGGCCGTCTTTGGCCACCCTGGCGAAGTGGCAGTCTTGAATTTTTGGCTTTTACGGCGGGAGATTGCGCCATTGGCGAAAAGCCGCATTGTGATTATTGACCCGCCATCGGCCGAAGTCGACTATCCTTCACTCCTCTCAGGGCTTCAGGTGCGCGTTGCTGCCCCTTCCGTAGCCAATCACTTCTCCTACTTTGCACAAAATCAACAAATCCCCAACCGTTCACAGAGATTGCGTAACTATCCTGGCATAGCCCTACGCGTCTTCTTCCGGCAGTTACCCATCCTTTTGGTCGATCGAATCGCCCATCGAGGGTTAACGGCAAAATGTATTCGTAGGCCGCTAACAAACTCGGAACGAGCAGTCGAACGATTAGGAACAATGCATGAATGAACAAGATAAGCTCCTCCCTAGAACTCCTTCCGCCGCCACCCCACGTTGGTTGCACGCGCGGAGCGGTGTTGTGGTATAATGGCGGGCATTAGAAAGGAAGACGACAATGTCCACACGTCCTGTTTGCTTGATTATTCGCGATGGTTGGGGCATGAATGCCCGTTTTGAGGGAAACTCGGTGTTCCGTGCGAAGACGCCGGTGATTGACCGCCTGCGCACGCGTTATCCGTGGTGCCGGATTGAGTGCTCCGGCGAAGAGGTGGGGTTGCCCGATGGTTACCAGGGCTCTTCGGAGGTCGGGCACTTGAATATGGGCGCCGGGCGCATTGTTGAGCAGGAGCTCAAGCGCATTGACGATGGCCTCAAGAGCGGCGAGCTCTTCAAGAGCCCGAAGTGGGAGGCGTTGATTGGGAATTGGAAGGCGAACAACTCGCAGTTGCACCTGATGGGGTTGTTGCAGGATGAAGGCGTGCACGCCCACCAGGAGCACCTCTTCAAGATTATGCGCCGCGCGCGTCAGGAGAACCCGACTGGCAAGATCGTGGTCCATCCCTTCCTTGATGGCCGCGACACGCCCCCGCGCTCGACCCTCGAATACCTGGCCAAGCTCGCGGGCGTGATGGCCGAGGTGGGTAATTGCACCATTGGCACGGCGATGGGCCGCTACTACGCGATGGATCGCTCGAAGAATTGGGCGCTGACCTCCGAGGCCTACGAGTGCATCGTCGCCGCGCAGGGCACGAAGGTGGCCACCGCCGAGGCATGGGTCAAGCAGGCCTACGAGACGCTCAAGACCCCCGACGGCACCGAGATGACCGATGAGTACATCCCGTGCGCTGTGATTGGCGACTACGCTGGTGTGAAGGATGGCGATAGCGTGATGCACACCAACTACCGTCAGGACCGCGCCATTCAGTTGACCCAGGCCTTCGTCTGCGACGACTACGCCGGCACCCGCTCGGTCCGCCCGCAGGTCACCTACCTGGGCTTCACGCGCTACTGGGACGAGTTTGAGGATTACCTCCTCGGCGCCATGGGCGGCGATGGCGGGATGGATATGCTCCTGGGCGAGGTGGTCTCCAAGGCCGGTATCCGCCAGCTGCGCATCGCCGAGACGCAGAAGTTCCGCCACGTCACCTCCTTCTTTAATGGGAAGAGCACCAAGCCCTATGAGGGCGAGGACCAGGTGGATGTGCCCAGCCGCTTCGACCCGGCCACCTTCGCTTCGCACCCCGAGATGGAAGCCTACAACGTCACCGACGAGCTGCTCAAGCGCTTGGAGAACAACCCCTACGGTTTCATCGTGGTGAACTACGCCAACTGCGATATGGTCGGCCACACGGGGGACCTGGCTGCGGCGACCAAGGCTGTGGAGATCGTCGACGAGTGCGTGGGCAAGCTGCTCAAGCGCCTGGCCGAGCTCGATGCGCACGTCCTCATCACGGCTGACCACGGCAACGCTGAGCAGATGGTCGACTACGCCACCGGAATGCCGAAGACTTCGCACACCCTCAACAAGGTCGAGTGCATCTATGTGGCCTCCGATGCCGACAAGCGCACGATGCGCCCCGATGGCAAGCTCTCGGATATCGCCGTGACTTGCCTCGACCTCCTCGGGCTCGAGAAGCCCGCCCAGATGACGGCGAACAACCTCTTCGTCTAATTCACCTTCCGGCCCCGGACCAAGCCGTCGCGCCGCGTGGCGCGGCGAAGGGACGGGGTCGGGCGCACCTATCTTAATCGTTCACTGGGAGACTCTATGACTCAGGAACATCTCGAACGCATTGGGCGTCTGCAAGCGGCGATGAAGGCCGCCGATGTGGATGCCGTCTTTCTCTACTCGGCCATCAACCGCCACTACTTCACGGGGCTGACCACCAGTAATGGCTTGCTCCTCGTTGAGCAGCAGGGCACGCCGGCGTTCTACACCGACTTCCGTTATCTGGAGGTGGCGCACCGTGTGCTGATTGGCCTGGACATTCGCAAGTTCAAGGCCGCCAAGGAGCAGCTGGAGGACTACGCTGCGTTGGCCAAGAACTGGAAGACCATTGGCTACGAGAGCAATCTCACCGTGGCGCAGTTCCTACCCTTGCAGGAGAAGATGGCCCACGCCAAGTGGACGCCGATTACCTCGATGGTCACCACGCTGCGTGCCGTCAAGTCGCCTAGCGAACTTGATGCCATTCGCCGCTCGGCCCAGGCCAACGACGCGCTCTTTGCCGAGTTGATGAAGGTCTTCAAGCCGGGGATGAGCGAGCTGGAGATGCTTCGCCAGTTCCGCATCATCGAGGCAAACCGCGGCTTGAGCGAATCCTTTGACCCGATTCTCTGTGCCGGAGCCAACGCCGTTGAGTGCCACCATCAGCCCGATGACACCGTGCTCCAGCCCGAGAGCGAACTGCTCACCGATATGGGCGTGTTGGTCGATCACTACTGCTCGGACATGACGCGTACCGTCTACTCCGG
>JBJEVY010000091.1:0-17682 GCA_051884775.1 Candidatus Spyradenecus sp.
AGGGCCTAGGTGACCTCGAGGTAGGGCCTACCTCGCCTTGAGGTAGGGCCTGCTCTTTTTCGACCTCCGGGCGGGGCGCTACGCTATCAGTCGACAGTGGACAGTCGACAGTTGACAGGGCGCGTTCCGCGACGGAAGAAGTGGCAATCTTTTGGTCGGGCGCTTCACCTCCGGCGACAGCCTTCTCGTCTATCGACCATCGTCTATCGAAAGAACAACTCGGGGCGGAGGCGGCGGGCGCGTTGGTTTTGGGCAAAAAAAGAGCCGTTTCAGGGGCTTCTGTGAGCAATGGGGCGGCCGCCTCCTGGAAGTCGGCCACGCTTTGGGCGAAATGCTCCTGGGTGGCGATGAGGCTCTCGAGGGTGGCGCGGAGGGTTTCGGGCGTGGCCGGCTGGTCGGCCGCGGGGAGGGGGAAGTCCGGCGCGGCAAGGGGGGCGGTTTCCAGCGCGTTGAGGAAGGTGCGGACTTGGTCGGGGGCGGGGCAAGCGGCGGGTGCATCGCAGCGGAGCCCCGAATCGAGCGGGGTGAGCGAGGGGGTATCCATAGAGACTCCTTCAATCAACATCGGTGTTCTTCTTCCCGGTAAAGTCTTCCAGCTCCAACTCCTGGAAGTGTTCCTGCGCGCGCACTTCATCTTGCGCCCAGCGCGTGCGGTGCTCGGAGATCTTCATGCGATCCTTCGTGGCCAAGACGAATTGGGCGCGGGCTTTTGACTCCTCGCTGCGCCGTTCGTCGAGCGCCTTCTTGGCCAGCAGGACGTTGTCGGCGCGCAGGACGCCTTCATCGTCGATGCGCGCAATGCCCTCCCGGGCGCGGTCAAGCTCGTCCATCGTCACCGGGCGGTTCATGACTGCCGCGTAGATACGGTCGCGCCGCGCTTCGGCGGTGGCTTGGAAGTCGGCCAGCTCACGTTCGCGGGTGTGAACGGCGTTGAGGGCTTCGGCCACCGCCTGCCGGGCCACGGCCAGGGCCGCGCTCGCCTTATCCTCGCGGTTGGCGCGGATACGCAGGAGGCTCTGGAGGCGGTAGGTGGCCATTAGGAAACGGCTTCTTTCAGCTTGCGGAGGGTTTCGGCGAAGGTCGGGCGCTCGGCCAGACCTTGGCAGAGGAAGGCGTTGACGGCGCCAATCTTGGCGATGGCTTCGTCGGTGTTCTTATCCGAGCCCTTTTGGTATTCGCCAATCTGGAGGAGGAGCTCCACTTCGGCGTAGCGGGCGAGGATCTCGCGGAGCTTGGAGGCAGAAGCTTTGTGCTCGGGGGTGATGATGGCGTTCTGGCAACGCGAGATGGATTGGAGGATGTCGATGGCCGGATAGTGGTTCTGCTGGGCGAGCTTGCGCGAGAGGATGATATGCCCATCGAGGATTGAGCGCGTTTCATCGGCAATGGGCTCGGTCATATCGTCGCCTTCCACCAGCACGGTGTAGAGGGCGGTGATGGAACCTTTAGCGGAGTTGCCGGCGCGCTCCATCAGTTTGGGCAGCTCGGAGAAGACGCTTGGGGGGAAGCCGCGGCGCGTGGGCGGTTCGCCGGCGGCCAGGCCAATCTCGCGCTGGGCTCGCCCAAAGCGCGTCACCGAATCCATCAAGAGCAGCACGCGCAGGCCCTTATCGCGGAAGGATTCGGCAATCGAGGTGGCCACATAGGCCGCTTTCAGGCGTTCCATCGCGCTGCGGTCGGAGGTCGAGCAGACAACGACGGACTTAGCTAGGCCTTCGGGGCCGAGGTCCTTCTCGATGAACTCGCGCACTTCGCGGCCGCGCTCGCCGATGAGGGCCAGGACGGTAACATCGGCTTCCGTGTTGCGGACGATTTGCGCCAAGAGGGTGGATTTGCCGCCGCCGGCCGCCGCGAAGATGCCCATACGCTGCCCTTCGCCGCAGGTGAGCAGGCCATCGAGCGCGCGCACGCCCAACGAGATGGGGCGGCTAATCATCTTGCGCTCTAAGGGCGAGGGCGGGTCGGCGTAGACCGGGTAGAAGGCTTCGGGGATGAGCGGGCCCTTGACATCGCTATCGAGCGGGCGCCCCAGACCATCGAGCACGCGCCCGAGGAGGCTTTGCCCCACGGGCACCATGTGCACCCGCCGGGTGGGAATGACCTCGGTCTGCGCCGAGATGCCAATCATCTGCCCGAGGGCGGTCAGGAGGACTGCCTCGCGCGTGAAGCCGACGACTTCGGCTTGGACCTCATACTGCTCCCACGGATTACGCAGCAGGCAGACTTCGCCGACCTTCACGCCCGGCACGGCCGCCTTGATGATGGTGCCGACCACCTGAATGACACGGCCTTTCACGTCAATCAGCTGCGCGTCTTCCACCGCGCGGTCCAGGATTTCGGGGATATAGTCAAAGGTCGTGGCCATTAGCGTTCTTTGGCAAAGTGGCGGCGGATGGAATCTTCAATGGCCGCCAATTGGGTGTCGATGGAAGCGTCGGCCACACCGGCCTCGGTCTCAATAATGCAGGCGGCACCCTTCAAGCGCGCGTCTTCCTGCAGGTCGATGTAGGTGAGCGTGGGGTAGGCGGCGAGGAGGGTTTCGAGCTGCGCTTTGACGGTGGAGACCATCTCCGGAGCGACCTTAAGGGTGATTTGCTGTTGGTTGCGGACGATGGCATCCATCACCTTGTGGACGATGTGCAGCACCAGCTCGCGGTTGTCCATCTCGCCAACACACTTGCGCAGGGCCTTCATCACCACATCGGTCATCTTGCCCTCCACTGCCTCCATAAAGCGGACGCTCTCCTCTTGCTGGGCCAGAACCTTGGCGGCGATTTCGCGTTTGCCGTCCTCAAGGCCCTTGGCATAGCCGCGCGCCTTTTCGGCCTCGAAGGCCTGGATGGCCTCGGCGCGGATCTTGGCCGCCTCGGCCTCGGCCGCCGCAAAGGTCTCCTCAATGGAGCGAACGGCCGCCACCTCCTCAGCGCGTACCAGGCGCGAGGCCGCATGGAGCTCTAGCCCCGCCTTCTTAATCAGCAACATAGGTCACTAGCCTCCGGAAAACGTAGCTTCAACAGGAAAAAGAGCAGGTCAAGGTGCTCGGGAGAAAGGACTTCGCGCGGGAGGGGCTCGAAGCCTGGCGCATCGGCCTCCGGGAAACGGAGGCGCTGGCGGAGCAGGAGCGCTTCCGGCACATCCGCAAGGAGCGAAGCGAGCATTCGAAGCCCCATCAGGCGGAGGGCGGCGGGCAAGTCGGTGGCCTTGGGCGGCGGGGATACGGCCGCGCGCAGGGCGGTCAAGCGCTCGGACCACTTGGCGAAGTAGGCCGTGTAACGCAGGACGTCGGGGTAGAGGCCGGGGAGGGATTGCTTGAGTGCGCGGACATCGGGCCCGGCGAGCACAGCGCGGAGCGGCTCGGCGTAGGCTATCGCCCCGAGCCAGGCGGCAATCTGTTCGTATTGGGCACGCTCGAGCAGGAGCAGGCGCGAGCCATTCTCCGCCGGAAAGTCGTAGAAGGTGGGCTCCACGCCCAGGTGCGCCAACAGCGCACGTTCGGCCTTCTTGCCGGTGAGGGCCGTGGGGGCAATCGTCACGCCGGGCGGCAGGACGGACTGGAAGTAGGCGCGCTGGCGCGTCGGGTCAATGAGTGCCGCGAAGTCCCATAAGAAGCGTTGGATGAGGGGCCAGCGAGTTGAATCGGCCACCAAGGCGCGCGCACGATCAAGGCTGAGGGGATCTTCGCTCACAGTCTAACTCCTTGCGCTAGCCAGCAATCCAACTGCGGGCGCTGCCCTTCTTTGCGGCCAAGAAGCGGTGCCAGCGCGCCTCGCTCTCGCGTGTCTTGCCCAGCGCCAGGAGCGCGCGCGTCTCGAGCACAGCCTCGGCTCGGAGTAGCTCCGGGGGGAAGTCGGCTGCGCGGAGCACGCGTAGGGCTTGTTGCGCCTCGCCATCTGCCAGCAGAAGCTCGGCCAGCGCGGCGGCAGAGACGCCATCGCGCGGGTCTTCCTCCACCAGCGCTTCAACAAGGACGCGGGCACGATTGGCCTGGCCGTGGCGCACAAAGAGCCACGCGGCCGTGAGCAGGAACTGGCGCTCCTCGGGATCCATGAGAGCTTACAGGCTGCCGCCGCTGGGGAGCACCGGCGCGCTATCGCGGAAGAGCGTCACCGAGATCTTCTCGTATTGCAGCCCTTCGATGGCATTCTTAACGAGGTTCTTGATGGCCGGAACGCGGTCTGCCAGATCGACATCCCAGCGTGTGCGGACCGCGACGGCCGCCGAACTGGGGAGGGCGTTCTTGGCGAAGGGGTCGTTCTCGGGGAGGACCACGTGGACACGCGCATCGATGACGCCATCAATCTCGGCAATGGTCTGGGAGAGATCCTGCGCGAGGGCATTCATAAAGCGAATGCGCTCTTCGGTGGGCGAGGAGATCATCCCGGTCTTTTTGAAGGTCTCGCCAATGCCTTGGTAGGCGCGGCGGGGAAGGCCCTTGCGCTCGAGCAGGTTGACCGCGTCCGCGAAACGCGAGGCGGCAATCTGCACATCCCAGGTGCCTTCTTCGCCGGCAATCTTCTGGCAGGCGATGCCCGCATCCATCAAGGCGGCGATGACAAGGTTGGCCTGACGCTCCTCTAAACGGCTGTGGAGCGTGGTCTGTTCATCGCATCCGGTGAGCACAAGGCTCATGCCGAGCAAGAAGCACCCAAGGGTGGGGAATGAGAAATGGTTAGCCAACGCAACGCTCCTTACTGGTTTTTAATGAGGGTTTGGATGGCGGTAGAGGCCTTGTCGGCCACTTTGGCCACAACCTCTTGCTGGAAGGCCAGGTTGGCCACCTCATACTGCAATTCGCCCAACTCGACGGCCGAGAGTGAGCGTGTGCCGCTGGTCTCTGTCAGGGCTTTGATGCGGTGGACCATTCCCTGATAGTTCTCCTGTGCCGAGCGCCAGACGGCCGAGATCTCGCTCGCCATCGGAACGGCTTCGGGCGCATCCGGGGCCATTGCGGCTTGGAACTTGGCCACTGCCGCCGGGTCGGCCACGGGGAGGGGATCCTGAACGCTTTGCCACGATTGCACCGCTTGCGTGCGTTGCATGGAATTGATGGCTTCAACAATCATCGGGTCAAGCATCGTTGGCTTCCTGAGGGAGGAGGGTTAGGCGGGGAGAAGGTCGGCTGCAAGCCGGGCTGCGGCAGGGTCATCGGTGGAGGCTGCGGCGAGCGCGAGCGCTGCGCGCGCCTCGGCCGTGCGCTCCATCCGAAGCAATGCCATCCCCTTGAAGGCCTGTAACATGGCTGAGTGAGGAAACTTCGGGAGCGCGTCGCCATCAATGTAAGCAACGGCGCCCTCGAAATCCTGCAGACTAATGAAGAGAATCGCCTTGGCAACTGCCAAGGAGGCCTCATTCGCGCGGAAGGGTTCCAACGCCGCAAGGATTTTCATTGCGGATTGGAAACGGTTTTGCCCGGTGGCCATCAAGGCGATGTCGAGCAACAACCGCGCTTCATCAGATGTCAACTCAAACATTAACGGAAGTTGGAGGAGATGGACTTCAGGGCGTCGGCCATATTCTTCTGAATATTGGTCATCGTGCTGAGGGCCAGATTCCAGCTCTGGAGGTCATACTGCAACTGCTGCAGGTTGGCCTGAACGTCGGGGTGCTCCTGGTAGTTGGCCAGAGACTCGGCGACGCGGTTTTCCATGGTGATGGTGGCGTTCATCAGGGCGGCGTAGACCTTGTCGGTGTGGACATAGGGGCCGGTGCCGGCTTGGCCCTGCTGAATGCGCGTGCCGTACTGACCATACTGGAAGTCCGACACAGGGTTGACGACAGTCGGAAGGTTTGCTGCCATAATAACTCCTTGGGTTGGTTAGGGGTGAAAATCCATCCCCGAACGGTGGGGTTGGAAAGAGGGTTCGCTGGGCGCATCGGCCTCTTGGACCGTCAAGCGCAACAGTTTACGAGAAAGGGTGGTGGCCTCATTCAAGGCGGAAAGGGTGGCATACTCTTCGGGCGGGACACCCTGTTGAAGCGCCTGAACTAAACGTTGCCCCAGACCGCGCAATGTTTCGTCATAGCGCTCGAGGGCTGCTTGGCGGTCCGGTCCGGAGAGGTGTTGCTCAATATCCATCAACTTCATAGCCATATTGTAGCGCATTCCGCTTAAGGCCGCCAGTCAAAAGCGCCGTCGGCATTATGAATAACGATACGGTCAGGCTCAATCTTGTCGACCACGAAGCCACCGAACTCGGCTCCCGGAGTCACGCGCGAGCCATCGCGCAGGACGATACAAGGATAGGGGGTGGTGAGAATGCCGCAGAAGGGTAGCGTGGCCGGCGCCCGATTTTCCCGGGCCTTCGCGGCCACGGCTTGTGCGGCACCATCGCCCCCTTCGCGCTTACCACAGACTATTTGGGCACAATCAAGGTGCTCAAGGTAAGGGACTTCAGTCTTGAGCGCTTCGGCAACGGCCCGCATTGCCGACGTGCTCTCGACAATGCCCGAAAGAGTGAGCGCGCGGTTCTTGGCCTCAACCACATGGACGCGGCCCTCGGTCAGCATCGCGAGCGTCTCTTCAGCGGCATTGGCCAGGGATTCGTCATCAGAGAGCTGTACCAGCGCGCCCGGCTCGGCGGAATAAATCTCCGCGGTAGCTTGCAACCGCTTGGCGCGCGAGGTCAGGTTTCCCCAGACGCGTGTGGGGGCTCCTTCGCGCCGCTCCATCTCCAGACCATAAATCTGCACGGTCACATCAAGGCTTACAATTTCTTTTGAGGGCGGCGGGGGTGGGGTGGTCATACGGCTCCAAGTGTCGCGCGCCCACACGAGGCCCGCTTCACCCTTCTCTACGATCGGCTCCCGGAAAAGGTAACAGAGAATGAGCACGCCAGCAAGCAGCAGGAGCAGGCAGAGCCATGCCAAGACGCCTTTCCAACGGCCCTTACGCTCGCGGCGAACCGGGGCCGCTTCAGCATCGGGTTGGGGGACAGGCGCTTCAGCGGCGGGCGCGCCGGCCGGCGCAGGCCAAACAAGTTCGCCCCAGGGGGCATCAGCCGGGCCAACGGCTAGGGCCGTGGCACCGAAGAAGCGTACATGCAAGGGCTCGAGGCGCTCTTGCGCGCCGCCGGGCAGAAAGAGCATCACGCGGTCGGCGCTGGTATCCAGCTCGCAGGCCACTTCCGGGAGGGTGGGGTCGGCCAAGACCAGGTCGCAACTATCTGCGCGGCCGAGCTTGACGCAAAGCCCCTCAATCAGCGCCACCTCTGCGCCGGCATTCGGGCCTTGGACAATTTTTAGGAGGAAGTTCATAGTTTAAGTCTCCCCAAAGGCTGGATGTTGATCTCCTGGCTCAACTCTTGGAAGCTCAAGACCGGGAGTTCGTAGTAATCCTTCTCAATCATCTTACGCAGGTAGCGGCGAATATCCACCGAGACGATGATAACGGGTTTTTGTGGAATCTTCGAGAGGTCGCCAATCGTCCGGGCGATGGTGGCGAGGATGGCGCGCACGGTGGCCGGGTCCATCGCCAAGTAGGAGCCGCCGGAGGTCTGGCGGACCGATTTGCGGATCTTCTCTTCCAACGTGGGGTCAAGCAGGTAGGCGGCGATAATGTTCTGTCCGCCGGAGAACTTGTAGGAGATGTAGCGCGAGAGGGCCGAGCGCACATACTCTACCAGCAGCACTGCGTCCTTCTCCTTCTGGCCCCACTCGATGAGCGTTTGCGTAATGCGCTTGAGGTCGCGAATGCAAATGCCTTCCTGGACCAGGCGCTGGAGGACATCGGTAATCTTTTGCAGGGAGAGGACGCGCTGGACCTCGCGGACCAATTCGGGGGCCTCGCGCTCCATATGGTCGAAGAGCAGGCGCGTCTCCTGCAAGGAGAGGAACTCGTGCGCATACCGCCGCAGGACGCTGGAGAGGTGGTAGGTCAGCACCCCGTTGAGGTCCAAACTCCGAATGCCGCTCTCCTCGAGTTTCGGCCGTTCCTCGGCCTTGACCCAGTTGGTTTCGTAGCCAGAGAGGAAGGCCTTGCCCTGCTCGAAGTCGATGCCGGTGGCAGTGAGGT
Source organism: Candidatus Spyradenecus sp. (assembly GCA_051884775.1). GTDB lineage: Bacteria > Verrucomicrobiota > Kiritimatiellia > RFP12 > DVOR01 > Spyradenecus. The sequence goes on from JBJEVY010000091.1 coordinate 8,012, forward strand.
TCTCAGCCGTCTCGAGCGCAAAGACATAACCCTTGCGCAAGACGCCCTCGGAGACAGGCACTTCGTTCACGAGCAGACGATACTTGCCGTTCTTCATTGCCGTGTTCAGACTCAAGTTGATGCCCGGGAAGGGGACGCCCAGGTCGTGATAGAGCGCGCGGCGGATGGCCATAATCTGCTCGTTGAGCTCTTCGTAGGTGAGCGCGCCGCGAATCTCGGCATCGATATCCACCATTAAGGGCGTGACCATCGCAAAGTCGTCCCCGGGCTTCTTCGGCGGTCGCGGCTTGGTGCCCTCGGAGGGAGCGGCGGCGGCAAGCGGGTCGGCGGCCTTGGCGGCCTGCGCGGCGGCGGCCTTGGCCTTGCGCATCAGGGTGTAGCCCACCAACCCCACAAAGAGGGCCAGGGAGAAGATCTGGAGCTTGGGGAAGCCGGGAATGAGGCCAATGCCAATCAACATCACAGCACCCAACAAGATGGCCTTGGGCTGGGCGAAGAACTGGTCGATAATGTCCTGGCCCAGGGGTTTATTTGCCTCGTCGCCCACACGCGTGACGATGACACCGGCAGTAATCGAGACCAAGAGAGCGGGAATCTGCGAGACCACCCCCTCGCCGATGGTGAGGATGGAATACTTCTGGACCGCCTTGCTCACCTCCATCCCATTCATAAAGGCCCCAATACAGATGCCGCCGATGATGTTAATGGAGGTCATAATCAAGCCGGCGATGGCATCACCCTTGACGAACTTCATCGCACCATCCATGGCGCCATAGAGCTGCGACTCCTTGGCGAGCTCATTGCGCCGCGCTTTGGCAGTCTCTTGGTCGATAGCCCCGGCGCGCATATCAGCATCGATAGACATCTGCTTGCCGGGCATGGCATCGAGGGTGAAGCGTGCGCCCACCTCCGAAACGCGCTCGGCGCCCTTGGCAATCACCACGAACTGCACGATGGTGATGATCAGGAAGATGACCGCACCCACCACGAAATTGCCACCCACCACGAAGTTACCGAAGGTGTAGATAATCTCGCCTGCGTCCGCCTTCAGGAGGATGAGGCGCGTGGTCGTTACATTGAGCGCCAGACGGAAGAGGGTGGTGAAGAGCAACATCGAGGGGAAGGTGGAGAAGGCCAACGCCCGCGGCAGATAGAGCGAGAGCATGAGCATCACCGTCGAGATCGTAATGTTGACCGCGATGAGGAAGTCTACCATCGCCGTTGGCAGGGGGACGATGAGTAGTCCGATGATAAAGACGACCAACCCGGCGAGTACGAGGTCGCCAAAGCGTTGGAACAGGGTTGTAAAGTTGGATAGCGAGCGTCCCATCATCCTCTCCTCAAGTCTCCAGCAGGGCGGCGCGATAGTGTTCAAAGACCTCGGTGTCGGCCATTAGCCCCTCCAATTCCAGCACCGCCCGCTTGGCGGCAGCGCCCTTCTTCCCGCGCAAATCGTGCAAAGTTCGCCGCGCTGTTTCCTTAAAGCCGGCCGGGGTACGCAAGAAGGCCGAGTTGCCGGCCACCAGCGCGCTCATAATCTCGCCCCCCACCGACTGCCCCTCCGGGAAGATGTTCGCCAATGCTTGCGAGACGGTGGTGGAGCCGGGCAGGAGCGAGCGCTGCCCCTCTCCGGCCTCTGCGCCGGCGGGCATATCGGCATACTCGGCCATGGAAATGCCCGTGTCGAAGCGAATCATCTCCGTGGAACGGCGAACCTTCATGCTTCCTCCCGATGGCGAAAGTCTTCGGTCAAGCGCCAGAGCGTCTGAAAGGCACTATTGAGCGCCGGCAGCGTCACCTCCGAGGCTGCTAGGCGAATGGCTAACAAGGCTGCCGAGCGCTTCTGCAGCAACGCCGTGCGCACCGTAAAGCCTGCCTGAAGCGCCGGGTGGGCATAGCCCAACAACCGCTTTAAGCTCTCAACCTCGCCGCGCGTGGGCACCGAGAGCGCCATCACCAACTCCTCGTAGGCGTACTCCAAACGCAAGGTCACGCCTGTCTCGAAGGCCAACCCGGCCACGCCGGATTCATTGAGCGCAAAGGTCTTGAGCCCCAGGCTTTCGCCAAAGGTGCGAAGGGTTTCTTGCAACCAATGTGGGGCGGCACTCATGCGCTAGCCTCCGCGTCTTCGTCCTCGCCTTCGCGGGCAATCAACTCATCCAACTCTTCTTGCGCGGCATCGACCAGACGCAACCGATCGTTTTCGCTGGCGAAGAGGCGCGAGGAGAGTTGCCGGAAGATGGCCACCATCTCGCGGCAGAAGTCCATTTTCGCGAGCCACTTCATCAGCCCACAGGCGGCGATGAAGGCCTGAATGTTGGCGCTTGAGACATAGGCAAGCTCGGTGAACTCCATCACGCGCCCGGTCATCTGCTCGCCCGAGAGGAGGGTGTGCTCGTGGAACTGCACCCACATCCGCGCTTCTAGGGCGTTCATCCGGTCAAAGACAGTCTTGAGCACCTGTACACACTGCAGGTCCAAGAGAATCCGCCGCAACTCCTCGGGCGTCTGCGAGGGATTGGGGCTCTGCAAGTCCACACCGCAGCCGGCAGTCAGGAAGTCGATCGTCGCCTGCAACGCAATCGCGCCGCGCGATTGGAGAATCGAGCGGAAGCAAGCCTGCGGGGTGGAGAAGCCGAGCACTTCGCCGCGGTAAAGATCACGCAAGCCCTGCATCTCCTCGGGCGAGGTGGCGCGGGCGTTGACCTCTTGGGCCAGGTTGATGCCCGCGCGGATTTCCTTGCCTTGGCTCTCCATCAAGTGGGTGCGCGTTTGGGTCAGCAGCGTGCGCAAGTCGCCCTCGCCTTCGCCCAAGGCCTGCTCAAGCACATCGAGCATTGCGAATTGGTGCGAGGGATCGCCCGAGCCTTCGGCCAGCTGTTTTAGCAACCCGCGCACATCAGGCAATGTGCCTTGCCCCATCGCCGCGCGCAGTTGCCGCAAGAGCCGCGAGAGGAACTCGTGGTTCGGCAGGTCCGGCAACGTCTTCATCCACCCTTCAAGGGCCTGGACATAGGCCGAACGGCGGTTGCGCGTTTCGCCTAGCTTGCGATCGGCCAACTTCTTGGCGCTCTTCTCCTCGAATTGGAAGGAGAGTTCTTCCATCGAATCTTGCAGCTCGGCCAAGGGATCGTTCTCCACCACGAATGATGTGCCCATCAGCTCTCCGCGCTCGGCGGCCTGCGCGCTTGTGGCCTCGGCCGGGGCATACGCCTGCAAACTCTCCAACTGGTTGGGCTGGATGCTATGGCGCAAGACTTGGGCGGCATCAAACATCGCGGATTCAAGCTCCTTCAATCCACAGGTTCCCAGGTCCGTAGAAACTGACCATCATCGCCTTCGGACGGGCGTTGGGCAAGAGCAGGTCGCGCAAGCGCAGCTTGGGAACAAAACCGGTCGGCGCGCGGGTCGTCCACGCGACCACGGCCTCTCGGCGCACGGTCAAGGTTTCGCCCTCGGCCAAGACCACTCGGGTGGTGCGCGAGCGCGTGGCCGTCAACACCCACGCTCCGCGAAAGGCCGTCACACATAGCGCCAGCCGCAGACTCATCGGAATCAACCGCTGGAGTGCAGCCCCGGTGCGGGCATCTGCGGGCGCCACCAACACCTTCTCGGAGACCACCCAGAGCGGCATTGGGCAATCCAATCGCGTCAAGAACGGCCGTTCGGCTGAAGCGCAATAGAGCGTGCCAGAGGCGGAGAGAATGTCCAGACGCGCACGGTCCGGCGCCAAGAAGCCTCGTAATGATTGGCTCTGGCAGCGCGCACCGGCAAAGGCCACCGGCTGCCCTTTTCCCACCAACCACTGCCCGGCCTCAACACGTGCCATCCCATTGGCCAAGGTTGCCTCCTTCGCGCACACGGTCTCGACCGGGGGCGTTGCGCTCTCGGGAGGGACTGTGGGGGTGGCAACGGCTTCGGCCATTGATTACTCCGTTTGAACTGCGCTTTGGGCAGCTGCATCGGCCGTTACGCGGTCGGCCCAGAGGTTGGCGCTTTCTGGTTCGGGCCCCGGCACTGCGGGCGGTTCGGCCGGGCGGTCGGCTTCGGGATCAGGCGCGAGCTCGGGCACTTGCGGCTCATCCTCCGCCGGGGTGGGGGGCTCGACTGGGGCTTGCGCCTCGGTGGGCTGCTCCGCTTCGAGTTGTTGGTCGCGGGCCTTACGCAGGGTCTCTTGCTTGGCCTTCCAGGCTTCATAATCCTGTTCAATCTCTTGGAAGAAGGCATCCCACTGAGCGGCATCATCCTCCAGAATATCCTCGCGGATTTCCTTGCGCAGGGCGCGCTCAGCCTTTTCGCGGCGCAGACGCTCCTGGTTGTAGGCTTCGCGCCGCTCCCGGAGGTCTTTACGGGCCGCCTCCCGGCGCTTGCGTTCGGCATCGGATTGCTCGGCATCATCCTCAAGCACATCTTCATAGAGGATATCGCGCTGGCGGGCAGCCTGGATGCGGGCGAGACTATCGGCATTGAGGTCGATAATATAAGGCGTTAGGATAAACATGCGCTGGATGGTCTGCTTTTGGTGCGAAGCGCCGCCGAAGAGCCAGCCAATCCACGGAATGTCGCGCAAGTAGGGAATGCCCCAGCCGGCCTCCTCCTCAATGTCGCGCAAATAGCCGCCCAAGAGGATCGATTCGCCCTCAAAGACCACGGCCGAGGTTTCCACCGAGCTGGTGCGCGTCATCGGCATCGCATCGACGGTGATGGCCTCAAAGCCGCCATCCTCCAACTCCAGCGTCAGCCACACCTGATTGGGCACATCCCTGAGCGTACTCTTGACAATTCGCGGCTTGACCTGCAGCGTGGTCCCTGCGGAGACCTCTTGGAGCGAAGCGACCTCCGTGCCCACCACGCGGGCGTGATAACTCTGGCGATCGGTCATCTCGGCAGCCATATTATCCATCGTTAGCAAGGTGGTGCGCGAGATACTGCGCGCCTTCCCCGTTTCGCGCAACGCCGAGAGCGAGGCGGAGACCGAAACATCCTTGCCTAGATAGGTGAGTGCGCCGGCTAACCCGCGCCCGGACATGGTGGCGGTGTCCATCAGCGAACTCACCGATTGGCCAATCCCGCCTTCCAGATTGTTGTGTGTGCCAGTTACCTTGAGCGAGAGCTGCCAATCGAGCGCATCATCCTTCGTCAGCTCTAGCACCGTCACGCCAATCTCCACCAGCCGCTGCTGCACATCAAGCTGGCGGATCAGTTGCTCATAGAGCGGCATCCGGGTGGCTACATCGCGCACCAACACGGCATTGAGACGATTCTCCGCGCGGATAATCGGGCGGAAGGTGGGCTCTCCAGCCACGCGTTTGGGCGCCTCCTCGCCTTGGGCACCTTTCTCCTTGGCACCTTCAACCTGCTCGGCGGCCTCCTGTTGGGTGCCCATAATCTCTTCCAACATCTGGGCCACGCCCTTGATGGTTGCCTGCGTCTCGGGGCCGGAGACCGAGAAGGTGACGGAATCAGCCCAGGTGTTCACCAGCGGGAAGAGCCGCGTTTCCACCTGCGTAAAGGTACGCTCTTCGCGCAGGCGGTCCGCCCGGCGAATCATCTCGGAAATCAATGTCACATACCGCGGCGGCCCCGAGACCATAATAATCTCGCCATTCTGCGTGGTCTTGATGGGAAAGCGCGCATCTTCCACGCCCAGCTCCACGAGCATCTGGCGCACCTCTTCGGCCTTCATATAGGAGAGGTTGGCCAGAATCGTCTCGATCTCCCCCGCGCCATAGATATAGAGCGCTGCGCCATCGTAATACCACGTCAGATTATGGAGCGTGGCTAGTCTGTCGAGAAACTCCCCGGCCGGCACCTCGCGAAAGTCCCCCGAAAGCGTCCCCTTCACCTTCGGCGAAATCACCACCGCCATCCCCTCGGCCACCGCAAAACTATTGAGCGCCTCGCACAAGTCCATCCCGCGGGCGACCAGCGTCCACTGCGGCACTTGCCAGGGAATCTGCCGTTGAGCCGGCGCTTCTGCCGCGCAGACGCCTGCTAGCGCCCACAGCGCCAACAACGCGAAGCCTGCCACTTTCAATTGTTTCATCGCGTGTTTCCTCACGGGTGAATAACCATCTCCGGAAACGCTGGTGGGGGTGCGTGCAGGGCTGAAGCTCGCTCACGCCACCAGTCGCATACATCCATAAAGCGTTCAAACCCCTCCGCCAAGGCGTGCGCCCCGGCCTCTGGAGTCAATGCTTGCCAAACAATCATCGCCGCTTCGCGCGCATCCCAAGCCAACACTGCCTCATCGCGCAAAATCCGCCCGGCGGCTAATGCCGCCAGCTCCGGCACATCCTCTTCGGCGCGGTCGATAATCTGCGAGAGGATTAATCGCTTACCCTGCGCTTGCACCCGCACCGCCTCGCCATCCACCCGCAAGACGGCAACGCCCCCCTCCTCGAGCACCTCGTCCGGATACTCGATGGCAGTTAACAGAGCCTGTATATGTGCCGTCATCATTGCCTTCGCTCGGTGTGTATACGCACACCACGCCTAAAAGTTACCAGTATTGTATCATAAACCGAGTTCTCTTTGGAAAAAATACGCGCCTATCGACATCCTCTGCGGAGGGCTTGCACCATACCTGCAAGCCACCGATCTCACCTTTAAATGGACCGCAGAGCTCGCCACCCCGAAACCCTACCAAGCCGAAGCCCTCCAAGGCGAAACCGTTGACCTCGTCGTCAAAGCCGTGCAGTATGGGCAACCCTTCACCGCCATCGCGCGAAATGCACCCCTTCCGCTGCCCCCCTGCAAAACGCCCCTCGGACATCTCTCCAAGGGTTTATTAACTTCTTTTTGTGTGAGCCCCGACAACGATTTCAACAACGCCCCGATGCGACTACATTTCGCCCGAAGCGAAACTATTAAGCCCGGGGGTTAATTGAATTAAGCCCACGGGGTTAATTGAATTATCCCCACGGGGTTAATTGAATTATCCCCACGGGGTTAATTGAATTATCCCCGCGGGGATAATTATTCCATCCGCCCGGGGACAGCGTTTCCGCCCGGCGTGAGGGTAGTTGTACAAGGTTGTTTTGATTTTTCTAGGCGGCGGGCTGTAGGTGTGTTATACTGTTGCTATGAAAAAGCAAATGAGTTGCCTATTGTTGGCTCTTGGCCTGGCGGTTGCCGTGCAGGCGCAGGAGGTCGCGTTCCCGGTAACAGCGTTGCCGACGACGGAGTGGGTGCGCGGTCAGGCGCCGCAGGCTTGGAAGCAGGGCGAATTGACGGTGATTGAGTGTTGGGCCACGTGGTGCGGACCCTGCCGCGCGGCGATGCCGCACATGGAGGAGTTGCACCAGGCCCTGAAGGATAAGCAGATTCACATCATTGGCGTGAATGTGGGCGACAAGAAGTCGGCTGAGGAGATTAAGGCCTTCCTGGCCGCTCAGCCGGTGCCGCCGACCTATGATGTGGTGATTGACCGCGAGGGAAAGGTCCATCAACTCGTGCCGTTTAGGGGCATTCCCTTCGCTTTCGCCGTGCGCGAGGGCAAGGTAGTCTGGAAGGGCCACCCAGCGGGCTTGACGCAGGAGGCGCTGCTTGCGCTGCGTGATGGCAAGCCGCTTCCCGAGCAGGGGGAAACGCCTCCGGCGCCACAGCCGAAGAAGAAGCGCTGGTTCCGCTAATTTACACACCGACGCGCGGCCGAGGCCGCGCGTCTTGCATTTTAGGGGGCGCGGCGTAGGGCGCGGTGGGTGCCGAGGCAGGCGGCGTTGAGGATGACGAGGAGGGAGCCGAGGTTGTGGACGAGGGCGCCGGAGACGGGGGTTAAGAGGCCGGCAAGGGAGAGGGTGACGGCGATGAGGTTGATGAGGAGGGCTGCGGTGAGGTTGAGGTGGATGGTCGTGGTGGTGATGCGCGCGAGGTCGAGGAGATAGGGTAGGCGATCCAGGCGGTCTTGCATGAGGGTGATGTCGGCGACGGATTGGGTGAGGTCGGTGGCCGAGACGCCCATCGCGATGCCGATGGTGGCGCTTTTGAGCGCCGGGGCATCGTTGAGACCGTCGCCGACCATCGCCACGGGGCGGTTCTGGGCGCGCAGATGAGCGAGATAGGCCACCTTGTCTTCGGGACGGCACGCAGCCTGGAAGTGGTCAAGCCCGAGGGTATTGGCCAGGGTGGCGACCGCGGGTTCTGAATCGCCCGAGAGGAGATGCGCGCGCAGACCGCGCTGCTTCAAGGCTGCTAGGAGGGTCGGCGCTTCGGGGCGAGGGGCATCGGCCAGGGCTAAGAGGCCGCAGACGCGCGGCGTGTCGCCTTCGGCGAGGAGGAGCGTGGCCTTACCTTCGCGTTGGCAGCGGGTGAGCGCCTGGGCAAGCTCGGTAGGGAGGGGGATGGCTTCCTCGGCGAACCAGTGTGGTGAGCCGCAGCGGTGGGGCGTGCCGCCGCAGGAGGCCAAGAGGCCGCGCCCGGGCAGGGCTTGGAAGTGCTCAATGGGCGTGCGCGGGAGGTTGCGGGCGTTGGCGGCGGCGAGGATGGCCTTGGCGAGGGGGTGCTCGCTCTGGGCTTCGAGGGAGGCTGCGCGGGCGAGGAGTGCGTCGGGGGAGAGGGTTGGGGTGGCGGAAAGGCAATCCGTGAGGGTCAGGCGGCCGGTGGTGAGGGTGCCGGTCTTGTCGAAGGCTAAGTCGCGAACGCTGCCGAGGGCTTCAAGCGCGGCACCGTTGCGAATAAGGAGTCCGCGGCGGGCCGCTAAGCCGATGGCCGCGACGATGGCGGTTGGTGTGGCGAGCACCAAGGCGCAGGGGCAGAAGACGACGAGAACGGTCACGCCGCGCCGGATGGCTTCGAGGGGTGCTTGGCCAAGGAGGAGGCAGCCAAGCGTGCCGAAGAGGGCAAGGAGCATCGCGAGGGGGACGAGCCGCGAGGCCCAGCGGTCGGCCAGGCGTTGGATGGGGGCGGGATGGTTTTCGGCTTCGCGCAGGAGGGTGATGAGGCGGTGGAGTTGGGTGCCTGCGCCGGCGGAGGTGACACGGAAGGTAAACGCGCCGAAGGTGTTGAGGGTGCCGCAGAAGAGCGGATCGCCGGGGGCTTTGTCGACGGGGAGGCTCTCGCCCGTGAGCGGGGCTTGGTCGATGGCCGCGTGGCCCTCGCAGAGCACGCCATCGGCTGGCAGGCGTTCTCCGGGATGGACGCGGAGGAGGTCGCCCGGGCGGAGGGCCTCCGGGGGGACGAGCTCCTCCGCGCCAGAGGCGGTCAGGCGGCGGGCTTGGGGCGGTTGGAGTGCAAGGAGGGCGCCGAGATTGCGCCGGGCGCGCGCGACGGTGCGCGCTTCGAGGAGTTCGCCTAGGGCCATAATGAAGGCGATTTCGCCGGCGGCAAAGATTTCGCCGAGGGCCATGGAGGCCACCATCGCCACGGAGATGAGGAGGGCAGAGGTGATGCGGCCTTTGGCAAGGGCCAGGTAGGCACTACGGAAGATGGGGGCGCCCGAGAGCAGGACGCTCGCCCAGGCCGGCGTGAGCAGTGGCGAGAGCGGGGTGTAGAGTAGCGCGATGGCCGCCGCTAGGCAGAGCCCCGAGAGCAGTGTTGTGCGCGGGGCCTCAAGGGCTTCCCAAATCGGGTCGAATGTATGGATGGGTGACATCATTGACCTCCTGAAGTGGAATGGTGTATGCTGTGTTCGTTTCCGGATGGTTTGTTCGGGAGGCAGTATAGACAAGCCC